>CAYTXN010000075.1:0-12018 GCA_964441195.1 uncultured Limnohabitans sp. | reverse complement strand
AACCTTCGAGTACGCCGCGGCGCACTCAAAGGTTATCGAAAACTCCTACCTACTGCGACCGCCTACCGATCACTATTCTTCGGTTTATCCCGCTGCATCTCGATCATGTCGACAGGCGGCGGAGTATTGTCTCCCAATAGATGCTGAACGAAATAGTCACCCATTTTCCAGAAGAAGTACTCCGTCATATCGCCAAATCCATGTCGCTGTCCAGGTAGCATCACCAATTCAAATCGCTTTCCGGCTTTGATTAGCGCGTTAGCCATTCGGATGGTACCAGCCGGGTGGACGTTGTTATCCACATCACCGGTGCTAAGCATCAGATGACCTTTTAGGTTTTTGGCCAAGTCCGGGTTTTTCTCGATCTGGTAGACAAAAGTCGTGTCACCGCTTGGAAGGACTCGCTCCTGTACGCCGTGATGCTTCTCAGACCACCAACGATTGTAGATGTTGTTTTCATGATTTCCCGCAGAGGAAACCGCCACTTTAAACACATCCGGATAGACCAACATGGCAGCCGTGGACATAAATCCACCTCCTGAATGTCCATGAATACCAACTTTGTTTCGGTCGATAAAATGATGTCGGTCTGCCAATTGATCAATAGCGGCTTTTTTATCTGCCAAACCGTAATCTCTCAAGTCGCCATAGCCAAAGTTATGATACCACTTGGAGCGAGCAGGATGACCTCCACGGTTACCCAAGGTCACAACTACAAATCCAAGCTGTGCCAATCGATCTGTTCGGTCCAAACCGCGACCGAAAGCTTTATTAACCGCTTCGGTCTGTGGACCCGGATATACATACTGAATCAATGGATATTTTCTGGTAGAGTCAAAGTCAAAAGGCTTGTACATCACTCCATACAAATCGGTGATTCCGTCGTCCGCCTTAAACTTGAATGGCTCTGGGAATTGATAGCCTGCGGCAAAAAGCTGGCTGAGATCTGCTGTCTCCAGATCCATGATTTTGGCTCCGGTTCGATCCAAAAGTACCGACACAGGTGCTGTATTCACTCTGGAATAATTGTTCACAAAGAAGTTTGCATTGTCAGTAATACTGATGGAATGATTGAAGTCTCCTTTGTTGAGCAAGGTGACTGCCCCGCCGTCTAAGCTTACACTGTAAAGATGCTCATAGTACGGATCTTCAACCTTTTCGCGGCCATTGGCAGTGAAGAAAAGTCTGCGGGTTTTGGCATCCACTCGAGCTGCACCTGCAGTGTGGTAAGGTCCCGAAGTCAATTGGCGCTTGAGTGAGCCGTCTTTTCCATAGAGGTAAAAGTGTCCCCAACCATCACGCTCTGACCACCAGATCAGATCATTTCCGGCTATTTCCACTTTTTCAAAATCGATGTATGTATTGCTTCGCTCCTCGATGACTACTGTTTTTTTGTTGGATGGGATATCCCAACGCATTACGTCCACCTTTTTAAGGTCTCGGGAAGTGATAGCAAAATAAAATTCATTTAAATCACCCAACCAAAGTGTAGGTCGGAAGTCATCGTCTCGGGTGTTGGTTGGTGGTGTGGTGGACCAAAGCGAAACTGTTTGATCCTTGAATGTTGCAATTGGGAGTCTCTTCAACTCTTTTGTGTCAAAAGAAAAATGAAGCAATTCGCTCTGAGGCTGCTCTTTTTCGCCTGGCATGGCATATTTGTAGGTTTCCAAAGTTGGGCGAGGATCACGGGTGTTGTGAATCACCCAAAGGTCTTTGACTTTGCGCTGATCCGTGCGAGTCATGATAAACTGCTTGCTATCCGTGCTCCAAAGAATTCCGGCTCGCTTTCGGTCTTTCTTTTTCTTTTCTACTTCCTCATTGTCATCACCTCGATCTCCAAAGCCGTATTCGTAATCCTTTTCTCCATCTTGGGTTAATTGAGTCTCTACGATTGTCGAATCTTTTTCATCTTTTACGGCTTTCAGGAAGTTTGCCTTATCCATCCAAAAGAGGTTATGATTTTTTACAAAAACAACCTTGGATGAGTCAGGAGCTATATTTGCCCAAGCTAGACGTTTTGGATCTTTTTCGGTTTCGATTTCAGTCAGCTGCTGGGTGCTGATGTTGTAAAGGAAAGTATGAACCTTCTTTTCCAGCGAATCTTTGGAACTTTTGTTTTTGGCTTTAATCTCTTCCCAGTCTTTTTTCAGGACATCCTGAGTGCTTTTCACTTTGAATCGGATGGTGTTTTCATCTTCCATGAGCTTCAAGTCATCCAGCTTGAGATGCTGACCATCGAAAGGATCTTTGACCGCTTTGGTAATTTCAGCGGCAAGTTTGTCTTTGTCAAAAAGCTGGGTTTTCGACCGTCGTACAGGGTCTACTATGTACCAATTTTTTCCATCCGAAGTCTCATATTCATACCAAAATCGGTCAGATTTCTTCATCCAGTGCGGATCTACACTGGTTGAGAAAATCATTTTTTTCAGTTTCTCGGGTGAAAATCGGGCCGCAAGTTCATAATTGCCCTTGTATACAGTCTCTTGAGCCAGAACTGATAGATTAATCAGAATCAGCCCACACAATAGTAACGTTTTCCTCATCTTGGTGATTTTATTTCAGCTTCGAAACTAAAAAGTCACATCCATGTTTTTTAACCGCTTGAGTAAAATCTGGGAAAGGATGGGTTTCTGAGGATAAATCAGTGAGTATCTAAGGCTTCGACTCCTGTCACACTGAGTCTTAAATATTTTGCGAACAAACAAAATGGAAATCACGGCAATTAACCTTTGGAGTTGAATAGTGGTCACTCTGAGCACCTGGCCAACGAGAGTTGGGCGGTTCGAAGAGTCCTCGACTCCGCTCGGACTGACACACATTCAGTTGCCCAAAAATCCCCCATCATTGGTAGCGTAGTCGAAGTGTCAGCCTGACCCCGAAATTCCCTGTTTCCAAACCTCCAGCTTCTCTTCTTCCAATCCTTCAAACTTCCCACCTCCAACATCACCCATATCCTTTTTTCATATTCCCTTAACTTTCTGTTCATTTTGCAGAATAATATTTGGAATTCATAGCAATTTATTAACAACCTAAACATTATGGATTCATATCGCTAGGCTAGTTTTAAACCAAAACCTATAGTGTGAAGACTAATTACAAAACCATCGTTATTTCTGACGTTCACTTGGGCACAAAAGGCTCCAAAGCCAAGGAAATTGCCCGATTTCTGAAACAGTACCGTTGCGAAAATCTCATCCTAAACGGTGACATTATCGACGGCTGGCAACTTAAAAAATCAGGAAGCTGGAAGCGAAAGCACACCCGCTTTTTCAACCGCATCCTGAAAATGATCGAAAATCACAGCACCAATGTATTCTATCTCCGGGGTAATCACGACGACTTTCTAGAACAGATTTTACCGCTTCAGATTGGCAAATTGCACATTCAGACGGATATGATCTATGAATCCTTTGGAAAGAAATACTTCATTACACATGGAGATGTTTTTGACAGTGTCACCACCAATCTGAGATGGATTGCTTATTTGGGCGACATGGGCTATACCTTTCTGCTTTGGCTCAATCGAGTCGTGAATCACTACCGAAGAAAGAGTGGACTTCCATACTTTTCACTTTCCCAATACATCAAAGGAAAGGTAAAATCGGCCGTCTCCTATGTGGATCAGTACGAAACCGAACTTGCCAAAATGGCTCATGCTAAGGGTTGTGACGGAATCATTTGTGGACATATTCACAAAGCGGAATGTCGCTTAATCGATGGTATCGAATACATGAATTCCGGTGATTGGGTGGAAACGATGAGTGCATTGGCCGAAGATCACGAGGGCAACTGGCAGTTGATTTACTATAATGAAATTGACTTCAAAGGAATCCAAATCGACAACCAAACCAGTTCTGGAAGCTCAGATTTGGAAGATGAACGACCTGTGATTCCGCTTCGCAAAGTATCTTTTGAATTGCCAAAAGACGACATCAATCCACCTTCTTACCGCCTGTAAAATGAACTTCCTATTTATCGTTCAGGGAGAAGGTCGGGGGCATATGACTCAGGCGATTGCCTTTGGCAAGCTACTGGAAGCAAATGGTCACAAACTGGTTGCGGTGATTTTGGGAAAAAGCAAAAGACGGGCTGTTCCTGAGTTTTTCGAGCGAGAAATCAATGCTCCTATTCATTTGGTCGAAAGTCCAAATTTTGAAACAGACGGAAATCAAAAGAAAATTTCCATCCGTAAAACGATCCTGAAAAACTGTCTCAAATTGAAGACTTTTCATAAAAGCCTTCATGCCATCAACGATATTGTAAAAGCGGAAAGACCAGACGTTATTCTAAATTTCTATGACCTTCTGGGAGGACTTTACAATTTTGTTTTTCGACCAAAAGCAAAATTTTGGGTCATTGGTCATCAGTATTTGATCGAGCATCCGAGTTTCAAGTTTGCGCCGGACAAACCTCTTGACAAGTTTCTTTTTCAACTCAATACCGCAATGACCAGCTTGGGGGCGGATGAACGATTAGCACTTAGCTTTTTACCCCAAATCCGCTATGCCAATCAAAAAGTTCGGGTAGTTCCACCACTTTTGAGGCCAGAAGTGAAACTCTTGAACCCTAAGCCCGGGGATTTTTATTTAGCCTATATGGTCAATCCAGGCTATTCGGAAGAAGTTATTTTCTTTGCGAAAGCGAATCCAACACTTCAGATCAAAGCCTATTGGGATAAGAAGGAGGCTGCTGAAACCGAGCATCCGCTTCCAAATCTGAGCTTTCATCGGGTTCATGACAAAAAATTCCTTCAGGACATGGCCAATTGCAAAGGTTTGGTTTGCACGGCAGGATTTGAGTCCGTATGTGAGGCCAATTACTTAGGGAAGTCTGTCATGATGATTCCTGTCGCAGGGCAATACGAACAGGCCTGCAATGCACTGGATGCTGTGGCTTCAGGAGTAGGAATTGCCTCAGTTGATTTCGATTTTGCTAAGCTGGATCAAATGCAAAAGAAGAAGAGCGATTCAGCCCACTACATCAAATGGGCTGACTCTTGGCAA
Source organism: uncultured Limnohabitans sp. (assembly GCA_964441195.1). Classification (GTDB taxonomy): domain Bacteria; phylum Bacteroidota; class Bacteroidia; order Cytophagales; family Cyclobacteriaceae; genus Algoriphagus. Next base: position 7,015 of record CAYTXN010000075.1, on the reverse strand, counting down.
TTTATTTTCAGGGAATTGGTTTCAGAAGTTGTCGTAAAAGAGCAGGAAAGCGAAACGGCTTACCCACAGGATTCCCTGCCGGCGTTGGGATAACTCCAACCTAGCAGCCTAATGCTTGGCGCTCTTCAGGGGTCAAATATTCAAACTTTTTATACTTGATTTGACCATCTTTTTCAATTTTGGCATAGGGAAAACTGGCTCGTTTCACTTTTCTTCTTTCGTCCATCGGAAGGTTAAAGTATGTCATCTCCAATTCTTGGAAATGTGTCCGCAGAGAAGCAATTTCTTCATCCGAAGGTTGAGCAAAAAGTCCTGCATTAGAGATTCTGAGTTGGAATTCCGTGACTTGTTTTTGATAACTAGTGCTGGTAGGGATGTATTGATTAGAGGCCAAAGAAAAATTAACTTTAAGCTTGTCTTTTTTTGGACTCACGGAACCAATCGTAATGGTACCTCCCATCGGTTTCTTTCCGAAACTTGAATTCTTCCCATAGGTGTTTTCAAATCCTGATAAAGTGTATATGCCCACCTGATAGTTTTGAGGAAAACGTTCTGACCGAGCATTGGAATGTACAAAGCTGGAAGTATAATAAGCGATATCACTGACTTCCAATTCATTTAATTTTGAATTTGGAGTGACTTTTCCATCGATCCAAATCGCAAATTCTTCTCCGTTTTTCCAGCTTTCAAAAAGCTCCGAGCTCGGGACTTTTTTACTCACGGCACCTGGAGGATTTGGCAAATCTTTTTTATAGTTCTCAGGTAATTCATCATAGGAATACTCTTGAGAATTTCCATCCGGATTCTTTACAAAAAACTTGGTTTGGCTGTAATATTCGGCTTTGGTCAGACTTTGAAAAGGACGACCATAAACAAGCGTGTAGACAGGATCAACTTTATTTTCTTTTTGAACTTTATCATCCTCATAAATCACCCTTCTCAGGTCATTTTTTCTTAAAACTTCCTGAACATCAGCTACAAACCCCATTTCAACCTCAGAATTCGCAGAGATCCGAGCAAGTGGAAATTCATTATTTTTTGTTTCGATCAGCTCTGATAATTGTGCTAATTCAATAAGCTGTCCATCGATCTCTATTTTTCCATCAGCTGTGAGCAGGATGTTAATTTCCTTTTCTGGCGATGTAATTTCCTCATTACCTTTTACCGCCTTTGAAATCTTTTCATCTCCAGCTTGAGCCGTTACTTTTTCACTAAAAATGTAAACCAGCGCTGCCAAAACAGGGATGACACCGAGAATCATAATCCACTTGGTTGAATTTGCCGTTTTTCGCTTCATCATTTCAAATCGTTTTTTGGTCAGAGAAAAATTCAGGCTACTTGCCAATCCCGAACTTTTCTCTGGAATCATCATGGTAAGCAGGAAACCTTTGTATTGATCCAATGGAGTGATTTGCAAGGCAGCCTCATCAGCGATGAATTCGTGATTAAGTTTGATCGCCTGTCTAGCGAGGTAGAGACCGGGGTGAAACCAGAATACCACCAGCAAACTTTCGATCATAAGATTATCCCAGCTGTGTTTGCCATGGACGTGCGCTTGCTCGTGTGCAAAAATAGCATCTGTCAATTGCTCCGATTTGAAATATTCCTTAGAAACAAAAATGTAGCTCAAAAATGAAAATGGAAGACTTTGTTCCTTCAACAAAACCAAGGTCTCACCCCGAAATTGCACATGAACGTTCCGGTTTATTTTGTCGAAGAGCAATTTGATGTTTCGGACAAATCGAATCAATAAAACAAGTGTTATCAATCCATAAGCCGCCCAAAAAATCAAATTCCAATCTATTGGATTCTCAGCCACAACAACTTCTGAAACTGATTCCTGAGTTAAAACCTGATAAGATTCAACAGGAAAATCTTGGATTGGGGATATTTCCTGAGTGACGATTTGAGGAGTTTCTATTTCTTTTTCTACCACCTCAATTTCCACCAAGGGAATTAAAAAAGATCCAATGACTGCCGCCAAAAGGTAAAACCTGTTGAACTTATAAATCGCTTCTCGCTGAAAGATCAAGCGATGAATCAAGAGTAAAATGAGCAGGCAAGCGACGGATTTGATGAGATAGAGAATCATTGCTTTTGCTTTAATTGGTCATCGATAATTTCCTTAAGCGCTTCCAATTCCTCCTGAGTCATGTCTGCCTTTTTCGTGAAAAATGAAGCAAACTGAGCAGGAGAATCATTGAAAAAATTCTTAATTAACGTATTCAGGTGTTTTGAGAAATAGCTTTCCTTGCTAACCAATGGAAAATATTCCCTGGATTTTCCGGTTGATTCATATCCAACGAAACTCTTTTCCTGCATTCTAGTCAACAGCGTGGAAATCGTGGTAGTCGCTGGTTTAGGTTCTGAATAGCAATCCAGCAAATCCTTCATAAAAGCTCGCTTAAGCCTCCACAAGTGATTCATCAGTTCTTCTTCAGTTGGAGTAAGTTTCATATGATTATAATTTGATTTTTTAAAGGCCATATGGAATCTTCGCATGGATTCCCCGATAGCTATCGGGGCATCCCTCTGTGTGTCGCTTTGGGTCATGCTTGATTTCATGTGTAGCGCTTTTTAGACTCTACAAATGTAGAGGAATGTTTTTATTCTACAACTGTAGATCAAAATTATTTCAAAAATATTTCAGGATGTATAAATTCAAAAACTCTTGATTTCCTGTCCCTTGCAAGCCCCCACTTATTTCAAAACCTTGGTTGGAAACCGATTTCTAATCATTTTTTAGCAAAAGAATCTCGGTTCTTGGGTGAAGACAGAAAACAAAGTTTCCTTTCCAACTGAAAAAATTAAGATGCAGTTAGTAAACAGAAGTCTCCATTTTGGACTTTAATGTCTAGAAATTGATAATTTCGAAACTTGCTCAAAGGAGAATTAGTGCATGTCAGCTGAATATATACGATTACAGGAAGATAAGGAGTGTAAGAAACATTGGAAGAAGTGGGGACCCTACCTCACCGAAAGACAATGGGGAACAGTCCGTGAAGATTATAGCCCGGATGGCGCGGCATGGGAAAATGTGACCCATGATGACGCGCGCAGTAAAGCTTACCGCTGGGGAGAAGAGGGAATCGCCGGAATCTCTGATTATAAGCAGAAACTTTGCTTGGCCTGGGGATTTTGGAACGGAAAAGATCCTTTTATTAAGGAGCGACTCTTTGGCCTCACAGGAAACCAGGGAAACCATGGCGAAGACGTTAAGGAAATCTATTATTATTTAGATTCGACCCCTACGCATAGCTACATGAAGATGCTTTACAAGTATCCTCAAGCTGAATTCCCCTATCAAAAACTCATCGATGAAAACAAAATTGCAGGAAAGCTTCAGGATGAGTATGAATTGATTGACACTGGAGTTTTTGATGAAGATCGCTACTTCGATATTTTTATTGAGTATTCCAAGAATGACGTAGAAGACATTGTGTCCATCGTCACAGTACACAACAGAGGACCGGAGACAGCCAAGCTTATTTTAATGCCGACGATTTGGTTTCGGAAAACGTGGTTTACTGGACATGAGCCATTTATGCCCAAAATCACCAAGCTTGACGATCATTCTATCAAAGCTTTCAATCCAAAATCAGGAAATTACATTTTTACTTTTTGCAGTAATACCGAATTGGTTTTTTGTAATAATGAAACCAACCGGGAGAAACTTTACGGGATACCCAACGAACAAACTTTCTGCAAGGACGGAATCAATGATTATGTCGTTTCGGGTGACAATTCGGGTCTAAATCCTAAAAATATTGGAACCAAAGCAGCGGCCATCTTCGAATTAGAAATTCCAGCAGGAGGAAGTAAATCGATCAAAATGCGTATGCAGCATCAAGTCGAGGAGGAGCCTCTGGAATCATGTAATGAAAGCATGGCTTTGCGAAAAAAAGAAGCCGATGAATTTTATGATAAAATCCAAGATCGAGTTACTGACCCTGATCTAAAGTCAATCCAAAGACAAGCTTTCGCCGGGCTTATGTGGTCGAAACAATTTTATTATTATGATGTGAACCGATGGCTGGAAGGTGATTCCGGTAGATATACTCCTCCCGAACAGCGGAAAAAAGGAAGGAATCATAAATGGCGACACCTCCAGAATTATGACATCATATCCATGCCGGACAAATGGGAATATCCATGGTATGCGGCTTGGGATTTGGCATTCCATTGTATTCCGATTGCACGAATTGATCCTGAATTTGCAAAGGACCAACTTTTACTCCTTCTCAATGAGTGGTACATGCATCCCAGTGGTCAAATACCAGCCTATGAGTGGAATTTCTCTGATGTAAACCCACCTGTACATGCCTATGCCGTACAGCGGGTTTATCAGATTGATAAGAAATTGAATGGTGGCAAGGGTGATCAAGAATTCTTGGAGAGAGCCATGCATAAGTTGATGCTCAACTTTACCTGGTGGGTAAATCAGAAGGATAGTGATGGTAAAAACATCTTTGAAGGTGGATTCCTTGGTCTAGACAACATCTCCCTTTTCGACAGGAGTCATGCAAGTTACTACCAAGGAAAACTGGAACAGGCTGATGGAACTTCCTGGATGGCCATGTTTTCGTTAAACCTTTTACGAATTTCCTTGGACCTTTGTGAATTCAACAAAGTTTATCAGTTTACAGCAACGAAGTTTTTGGAGCACTTCCTCTACATCGCTGGCGCGATGAATAATATCTCCATGGAGCATATCTCGCTCTGGGATGACGAGGACAATTTCTTTTACGATGTATTTCACCTGAAAGGAAAAGAGCCGAAAAAAATGAAGGTGAGGTCAATAGTAGGATTGATTCCGCTTTTTGCCGTGGAACCAATTCGTGAGGATTTGTTTGACGACCTTCCTGAATTCAAGAAGCGATTGGATTTTTTCCTTCGGGAAAAGCCAAAACTCGCCTCACTGGTTTCAAGTTGGATTCAGCCAGGTTACGATAAGCGCCGACTTTTCTCATTGCTTCGTGGCCACCGAATGAAAAGTGTGCTTCAAAAAATGTTGGACTCGGATGAATTTCTCAGTGATTATGGTATTCGTTCCCTTTCAAAATATTATGAGAAACGCCCTTACGCCATGAAAATCAATGGAGATACCCTCTCCATCAAATACACCCCAGGTGAGTCCGACACCAAAATGTTTGGCGGTAATTCCAATTGGAGGGGACCGATCTGGTTTCCGATCAATTTTCTGATTATAGAATCCTTAAAAAAGTTTGACTTCTATTACGGGGGTGACTTTTCAATTGAATACCCAACAGGTTCTGGTAATTTCCTTACCATGGATATCATCGCAAAAGAACTTTCGCTGAGATGTATGAAAATCTTTATGAAAGACAAAAACGGGCACAGACCTGTCTATGGGAAAAATCAGAAATTCCAAGAAGACCCTCATTTCAAGGATTATATCCTGTTTTACGAATATTTCCATGGGGATTCTGGCAAAGGATTGGGTGCGTCCCATCAAACAGGTTGGACAGGATTAGTTGCAGAGATGATTCATAAGTATTTTAAAATCCAAGAAGTGCATCACGATGTCTCTACTCCCCTATTTAGAAGCTAATCGGATTGAGGCGGGTTGCGATGAAGTAGGTCGGGGTTGCTTGGCTGGGCCGGTTGTGGCTGCTGCGGTAATTCTGCCGACAGCGTACAGCAATCCTTGGATCAATGATTCAAAAAAACTCAGCAAAGCAAACCGACAAAGCTTAATTGAAGAAATCAAGGAAAAATCACTCGCATGGGCAATTGCCGAAGCAAGTGTAGAAGAGATCGATCAGATTAATATTTTGAATGCCTCATTTTTGGCAATGAAGCGAGCCATTCTTAAACTGGAAGTGAAGCCTGAACACTTGTTGATTGATGGAAATCGCTGGAAATCCGATCTGAACTATGCGCATACCTGTGTGGTCAAAGGTGATGGGAAGATCGCCAGCATCGCGGCAGCTTCCATTTTAGCTAAAGTTTACCGGGATGATTTTATGGAAAAGTTAGCTTTGGATTTCCCTCATTTCGCTTGGGAAAGAAATGTGGGCTATCCCACATCAGCGCATCGCGAAGGAATCGAAAAATACGGTAGCACGATCTGGCATCGAAAGAGCTTTCAATTGTTACCTAGGCAGTTAGAATTAGGACTGAAATAGAAAAAGCCGCCAAGGAATCCCTGACGGCTTTCGGATTATTTTAAGGGTATTTAAATTCTTGATTGATTAGTAATCACAATGAAATTTCTTTCAAAGGTCAATTTACTTACTGAAAACTGACTACAGATCACTGCCAACTATTTCTTGATTCGTTCAAAAATCAATTGTCCAGTAGCTGAACTTTTACTTATCGGTTGGAGAACCATTCTGTCTTCAGAAAATTCAACAATTTGAGCTAATCGATCGCCTTTTTCATCATGGATCAAAAGTATGTTTCCTGGCATTAGCTCAATCTTCGCTTCTTTTTGTACAATTTCCTGATTTTCAAAATCAGTGAATTTCAGAACATCTCCTTCCTCAAACTTATACACCGTATTTTCTAATCGGTAATTGATTCGGGCATCCATATTGGCTTTTTCCATTGCATTCGCATTCTGGTATTGAGGAGATTTTACGATTTTCTCCATACCCCCGAAATGCACCAATTGCCAACTTCCTATTAGTTGACTGTATTGAATCTGACCGAAGGAAAGTGCCAGAGTCAAAATTAAAGAGGAAACGATTGATAGATTCATAGACAGCGGTAGCGCAATTATTTTGCCAGATTGAAAATGAAAATTTAAGCTTCAATTCCAACTTGGTGTTTTAGCTTTTGGAACAATTAGACTGAATGCCAAACCTATGACAGTATTCTGATTTTAAACAGGAAACAAAGTCTAAAGCAACTCTTTGTAAATAACTAGTAGGGTTGAAATGGTTTAATATCTTCAACCCATCTCCTTCATCTCACTTACCACCTTAGTAATCGTCTGTTTCGCATCTCCGAAGAGCATTAGGCAGTTTGGATAGCCAAAAAGCTCATTTTC
>CAYTXN010000074.1:9716-12081 GCA_964441195.1 uncultured Limnohabitans sp. | reverse complement strand
ATCCTTCCAGGCAGGGGTTCGATACATTTTTTGGGTATTTGTGTCAACGCTATGCACATCGATACTATCCAGCCTATCTCTGGGAAAATCAGGAAAAAGTGGAGCTTCCAGGAAATGACTGGACGAATAAAGTCACTTATGCTCCTGATGTAATTCAAGAGAAAACGCTGGAATTCATAGATCAGAATCAGTCCAAACCCTTCTTCTTGTTTATGCCCATCGTGATGCCTCATGCAGAATTGGCGGCGCCGGATGATGAGATATTTCAGAAATACCGACAGAAGTTTGGAGAAGAGACGCAGCATATTGGTCCTGAGGGTGGTGACTATGGGCCAGAAATGAAGATTCCTGCATATCAATCCCAACCTTTTCCACATGCTACCCATGCTGCGATGGTGGAGCGAATTGATAAAATAGTGGGTGAGGTAGTTGCCAAGTTGGAAGCTTTGGGGCTGAGTGAGAATACCTTGATCATTTTCTCCTCGGACAACGGCCCACATCGGGAAGGAGGAGGGGATCCCGACTTTTTTGACAGCAATGGAATCTTCCGTGGATACAAAAGAGACTTATATGAGGGAGGAATCCGGGTTCCTACGATCGTCAAGTGGCCTGGAAAAGTAAAGGCTGGCAGCGCATCTAATCATGTTTCAGCCTTTTGGGATTGGTTGCCAACTTTTGCTGAGTTGGTGGGGAAAAGTGCACCTTCTGAGATTGACGGGATATCGCTTTTGCCTGCGCTTTTGGGAGAAGAGGAACAACCTAAACACGATCATCTGTATTGGGAGTTTCATGAACTGGGGGGAAGACAAGCGGTACTAAAAGATGGGTGGAAATTAGTCAAATACCACATTAAAGACGCTGAAAAAACGACAGTTGAACTCTACAACATTTCTGTCGATCCCGGAGAAACTCAGAATCTATCTGAGAAAAACCCCGAAAAGGTGGCGGAATTTGAGGAGTTGATCAGGAAAGCGCATCGTCCTAATCCTGTGTTTAGGCTTTTCGCAAACTAAAAAACGGGAATCCATAGATCCCCGTTCTCCTTACCCAATCATTTTACTTATTACCCTATAAGTAAAAGAAAATTACAATTGAGTTGATGTCCCACTATCCTTCTCTGACCTGCTTTTATCATCCTTCCAATCGAGTAAAACGATTGCCCATTTTTGAGTCATATCCTCAAATTCATGAATAGTGCGGAACCCCACCCGCTGATGGGCTTTGAGTGAACGGAAATTGGCGAGTGCGATCTCTGTAATGGCAAAATCATATCGGCTAGAAAAAGTACTTTGGTAGAGTTCATACATATTGTCAAAAATCCCCTGACCTCGGTACCCTTTGTCCACGCAAATTTGTCCAATGACCATGTATTCATAAGCTGACAGGCACTTTTCTCCAAAAATCAAACGATCAAATTGCTCAAACATCGGAACTAATACTGGAACCAAATCCTTGGATTCCTTGGTCATAGCCAATATGTAGCCAATTACCTTTTCATTCGCTACAGCGATCACATGAGGCTCAATGTCATGCATCAATCTCAATTGATCCAGACTATGTTTGACAGTCACGAAACCTTGCTCGTTTTTTTCCTCCTCCGAAACTTCATTTAGAAGATTGAGCCTCTGAAGGTCAAGAATTCCCTGAAGCTCAGAATCTGTTTCTGTCAATTTGAATTGGAACGCCATAAAAAATGGAGCGGGATTTTGCTGCCGAAAATACAAGGATTTTTTGTGCAAAAACTTCTCATCTACCATTTATCCCATGACTGAGCGAATGATTTTGAAATTGCTTAGTTTTAGGAAATCGAGTATGACTCAAGAATCGCACACTGGAATGATTATAAACCACCAGCCTACCGGCAGGTGCGAGATTCCATCTGCCAATTGAAAATCAATTAATAAACAGATGAAACCCAACATTAAAAATCGATGAAGTTCAACAAGTATTATTTCGGTCTTTGGCTGGTCCTTTTCGCCCTCTTTGCCTATTGGCAGTTTAATGATCCTGACCCAGAAGTATGGGTAAGTATCTATGGTGTAGGGATGATTTTTTGTCTCTTTGGGATTAGAGGAATTTTCCCAAAAATTCCTTTGACTTTAGTAATAGTCCTTTGTATTCTAGGCGCTATTTACTTTTTCCCTGGAGGGGTCGGGCAGTGGATATCTGATGAATGGGCTCAAAAAGATCTCACCATGAAAACCCAACAGATGGAAGAAAACCGAGAAACATTCGGACTACTTACTATTGCTTTAGCACTTAGTCCTGCTTTGTATAAAGCTTGGAAAAAATAATATCATGTACAGAAATACAATAGAAATACACCTCGCTGCGCTTGGTGAATTAGATTTTGAAAATTATTTCA
>CAYTXN010000074.1:0-9616 GCA_964441195.1 uncultured Limnohabitans sp. | reverse complement strand
TTTCTATTCTATTTCACTTCTAATCAAACCCATTAACCTTATGAAAACACTTACAAGTATTTTGCTTATGCTGCTAGTCGGGTTAAGCTCAGCTTTTGCGCAGCTACCAAAAGTATCCACTTCCAAATATTTCGAGATCCGAAAGTATTACGCTCATCCGGACAAATTGCCAGATTTGCTCAAGCGATTCGAAGATCATACTTTGAAGCTTTTTGAAAAAGCCGGAATGGAAAACATCATCTTTTTTGTGCCTGAGGAAAACACAGACAATTCATTGACCTATATCCTCGGATATCCCAGTGAAGCTGCCCGGGAAAAAAGCTGGGAATTATTCCTAAATGACCCGGTATGGAAGGCTGCTTATGAAGCTTCCCGAGTAAATGGACCGTTGGTTAAATCCATCGATCAGACATTTATGATCTTGGCACCTGAATTAAATGATACGCCTATTCCAACTGGAAGTGGGATTTTTCAGATGCGAACCTATCATTGCTTCCCAGATAAAATTGAAAACATTCAAGCAAGATTCAGAGATCATACTCGAGCATTATTCGAAAAGCAGGGTTTGAAAAACTATCCATACTGGTTGACTGTGGAGAAAGATGGTGCGCAACCTAAGTTGGTTTATTTATTGGGTCACGACTCCAAAGAGGCTTTTAACGCTGCTTTTGACCGCTTTAGAGTAGATCCTGATTGGGTGAAAGCTCGCGATGCATCTGAAGCATCTGGTAAAATTGTCGAGAAAGTAGATGCTGTTTTCTTTAAGACCGTTCCTTTTTCTTCGATGAAGTAAGAGAGCTGGGAGGCATGGGGGTATGGAAGTTTGGAGGCTAGGAAGATGACAGTGAGTTGATTTGACTAATTGATAAATCGTTTAATTGTTGACTTGGACTAAGTGTTGAACCCTTGACCTGAGAAATGGAAGTTTAATCTTATTGTCAGGCTAAACCAAGTTGAAGCCTAGTCAAAGGGTCTTCGACTTCGCTCAGACAAACAGGTAATTGTTTCTGATTCAGACTACAACCCGACCAAAGACCTCGTAAATCATAATTCAAAAATCGTAAATAAAAAAGCCATCCCGATTAACTCAGGATGGCTTTTTTAATAAAAATATTCAGGTTTTACTTCGCATTGAAAGTAATTCCAGTCAAAATAAATGTTCCCAGTTCAGCGCCTTTGGCATCACTGACCACATACAGTTTATGCTTTTTGCCATCTGTAGTGCCTGTAATAGGAATATTAGCTTGATGCATTCGGATTGGCGCACCGGGAGCCTTAAATCCTTCACCAGGAATATGTTCGCCTTGAGCTATAATTTCTCCTGTCGGGCCATCCAATCGAATTTCAAAATTGATTGGAAGGGTAATAGGTTCCATAGAAGCAGTCATCAGTGTAATTGAACCAAGATCTGTCAAATCCACAGCAGGAATGGCAAACGAACCGGGCTGATTAGGTACCATGAGCAATGGATTACCGTCAAATACCATCTTGGTGTAACCTGAATAATCCGATGTTTGTCCCAAATCCAAAGTGTTGGAAGTTAACATCACTGAATTAGCGCCGGTAAGAGGCTTGATGTTTTCCCCACCTTTGTCCGTGTAAGTCGCAGAGATGATTAAAGCTCCCGTTGGAGATGGCGCCTTCCCCAAAGTCGCATCAACGGATCCCTGTGCAGGCAAGCTAGGCTTAGCCTCGTTTCTCAAAGAAAGGATATAGGTAACAAGAGCATTGGCGTCCGTAGTATTCAAATCAGGATTAGCAGGCATGGCTGTTTCGCCCCATACACCGCCACCACCATTTTTGATTTTATTCAAAAGGTAATTTCTGTCTCGCTCGCGATATTTCTTGGCTACCTCGGTATATGCAGGTCCAATTGAAGCTTCATCTTCCTTATGACAAGTTTTACAAGTAAGGGACTGAACCAATGACTTTCCTGTCATGGCTTCACTCATCACCTTGTGCCCCATATCAGCTTCCGCCATATCCACACCTGAAACGTAATCAGCGGATACATAAAGTGATGATTGATCTGAACTCGCTTCAGCTTCTTCCTGATCTGAAACAGCCACAGTGTAGGCTACTTTTTTTCCAGGGAAATAGAAGGACTGATTCCCATCTATCGTAATCTGTATATTTGGAGCTGTATTTCCTGAATAAACAGATACAGGAATACTTGCGCCCGAAAGTCCCGCAGGATCGTTTGCAGTTACAGTAACCTCAAAATCACCGACAGAATTGAAGGTATGAGTCAAAGTTGGTTCCTGAGTGGTTTTGGTTTCGCCTTTTCCTAGGTTCCAGGTGTAGGACAATGGATCTTTTTCCGGATCACTCGCTACAGCCGTGAAAGTGACGGTAAGCGGATTACTTCCTGAGGTTTTGTCTACAGAAAGATTTGCTACAACAGGTGCCCGATTTCCACCATTGAAATCAATTCTGGAAAGTCCGGAATCTGTGTTTTTACTAAACCATCCATTTCCATACTCCAAAATGTAAATTTTGCCGTCAGGGCCCATTTCCATATCGATCATGGCGTTGAACTTGGTACTTGGCATGAATGCCTCCATTTTCTCAAAATCGCCATTTTCGTTCATTGTGACAGCTTTGATCCAACCTCTAATCCAGTCATAGATAAAGAGTTTTCCATCATAATAATCTGGGAAGCGAGTATCTGCCGGGAATAAATCAGAATAGAAAACTGGACCGGCCATAGCATTTCTTCCTCCAGTACCTAATTGAGGAAATTCAGGAGATGCTGCATAAGGATACCAAATGAACGCTGGCTGAACTGCGGGCAATTCCTTCAGACCTGTGTTGTTTGGAGAGTTATTGACGGGCTTTGCTGGGTCAAAAGCAAAGCCTGTATCACCGGTTTCGTAATTGAACTCTCGGTACATGTAATTATTCCCAATGGAGTAAGGCCATCCAAAGTTGCCTGCTTTTCTTGCTTGATTCACTTCGTCATATCCTCTTGGACCTTTCAGATCAAGTGAGTCATTTGCAGCATCAGGGCCTACTTCACCCCAATAGAGGAAGCCTGTCTTCTGATCAACTGAGATTCGATAGGGGTTTCTGTTGCCTTGAACAAAAATTTCAGGTCGGGTTCCCTCAGTTCCTTCAGGATATAAATTTCCGGAAGGAATGGTGTAAGAACCATCCTCAGCTACTTTGATTCTCAGGATTTTCCCTCTTAGATCGTTTGAATTACCAGAGCTTCTTCTCGCATCCCACTGCTTTCTGCCTTCCCGTCCATCGACTGGTGCGAATCCTGCAAGCATGTATTTGGAATCGTTTTGATTAAAAGGAGTAGAGTTGTCTCCAGTGGAAAGGAACAAGTTTCCGTCTTTGTCAAAGGCTATTGATCCACCTGTATGGCAGCATATGTTTCTCTGAGAGTAAAGCTCCAAAATCACCTTTTCGGAAGCCATATCCCAAACTCCGTCTTTGAAGACGAATCGGGAAAGTCTATTGACTTCCTTATCACCAGTCGGTGCATAGAATGCGAAGACGTAGTTGTTATTCGCATAATTCGGGTCTTTCTGAATACCCATTAAACCCTCTTCGGCATTCACTCCGGGAACTTCTGCCTTCCAGTAAACGTCCAGTTTGGCTACTTCTTTCAGTTCCTGAGTTTCATTGTCAAATAGCATGATTTCACCTCTTCGCTGTGCAATCAAGATATCTAAATCCGGAAGAATGGTCATTTCTGTGGGCTCAGTAAACTGACCGATAGAAAGGTTAGTTTTCGTGAATCTATTTTCTTCAGGTACACGCTTGGACTTGGCTTTGGAGTAATCCAACTGCTCATTATCACCCATTGCATATTGAATTCCCGCCAAAAGATGCTGAAGGAATTCAGCTTCCTGATAGGATTCTTTAGTATGTCCTCCACCTGTATAATAAGCACGGCCTCCATCAAAATCATGGTACCAGGCAATTGGATGTTCGCCCATGTCAAGTCCGCCCTGATAGGAAGCTTCGTCCAGCATGAGAAGTTTTTTGGTATCAGGATTTACCTGCTTATAGCTATACCATTCATCAGTTCTTTCCCAGCTTTCTGGTAAAAAATCAACCGAAGGATGCTTTTCTCCCGTTTTGGTGATTTTGCCTGGTTGCACGTTTGGATGCGGATCATTGATACCAGGGTGATCGGAGAAATAGCCTCCGACAAGCTTATTATACCAGCTCCACTCATATTCCGTATCTGCAGCGGCGTGGATACCTAAATATCCTCCCCCAGACTGGATGTATCGCTCAAAGTCAGCTTCCTGATAATTATTTAATACGTCTCCGGTAGTACTGAGGAAAATTACTGCGGCATATTGAGCAAGATTTTCTTCGTTGATGTTTTCCGCATTTTTGGTTGTATCCACTTGAAAGCCATTTTCAGCTCCAAGCTTTTGAATTGCGGCGATTCCTTCAGGAATCGATTCGTGGTAGAATCCAGCTGTTTTGCTGAAAATAAGGACTTTTGGATCGCCTTCTCGTTTTTTACTACAAGACGAAAGGCCCATTCCGATCAATAAGACTAGTAGCAATAAACTACGTAGGTTTTTGGGTGAATGCATAAGGTTTGAAATTTTGGGGAAATTAGGGAAATTCCGCGAAATGCGGGCCAAAGGCCTGAAAATACGGTTCTTTAATAGACCAACAGTTGAATTCTATCGACGAAAGGCGGGAGATGTCAAACAAGCTGGGCGCCGTCACTGATCATGACCGGAATAAATTCCGTGTTGATTCCAAACTTGTCTAAATATGAATCGCCGATTTGGGATTTGAATGAATCTAATTCTGAGTTTTTGACAAGATTAATGGTGCAGCCACCGAAACCTCCACCCATCATTCGGGAACCTAAAACTCCATCAAGTTGCCAAGACTTTTCCGCCAGGAAATCCAATTCAGGACAGCTGACTTCAAAGTCATTGCTTAGACTCTGATGAGACGCTTTAAGTAAGCTTCCAAATGTCTTCAAATCACCATTCTTTAAAGCTTTTGCAGCGTCGTGTACTCGGTTACACTCGGTGATGACATGTTTTGCTTTAGGGAAAAGAGTGGGTGGAAGGATGATTTCCACTTTTTCCAAATCAGATATGGCGAGATCTCTAAGGGTTTTTATTTCTGGAAAAGAGGCTTGAAGAATTCTTACGCTTTCTTCGCAAGATTCCCTCCGCTCGTTGTAAGCCGAATCTGCCAAAGAGTGTTTCACTTTGGAATTAACCAAAATCAGAGAATAATCGCCCAAAATCACCGGAACTTCCTGATGAGTAGTGGTCCGGCAATCAAGCAAGAGCGCTTTGTCTTTCACTCCAAAAGCAGAAGCATAGGGATCCATGATTCCACAGTTGACTCCTGCAAATAGATGCTCGGACTTGTGGGAATAGAGTGCGATGGATTTTTTGGAAATCTGAAAATCAAAAAGTCCCGAAATGGCAGTTCCAATTGCTACCGACAGTGCGGCAGAAGATGAAAGTCCCGAACCGACGGGAATATTTCCCCCTATGACCAAATCAAAACCTTGAATGGAATAGCCAGCTTGCTTAAGCAAAGCCACCATTCCCATTACATAGGTTGCCCAATGGCCTTTTTTTGGTGAAAAAGCTTCCAACTCAAATTTGAATTCCTGATCGAAGTCCAGCGAATAAAGCTGGCAGACTCCGAGGTTATTTTTTTGAATTGCTACCCAAATCCCCTTTTCCACTGCAGCAGGAAAGACAAATCCTTCCTGATAGTCCGTATGCTCTCCGATCAGGTTGATTCTACCTGGCGCAAAAGCAATAAGGGGAATGGAGTTGAAGTGGGATTGGAAGGATTGGGTTAGGTTATCGAGCATAGGTTTGGTTATGAAGTTATAGGTTACTAGTTATTAGGATTTAACGGGTGACTGCCAAAAACAAATAACTCAATAACCAATTACTTATTTCCTGTAAAATGCTGCGAGGACTTTCGAGGAACCAAGGTAGTTTCCAAGACTATAGAAATCGGGTCTTCAGAAGCCAAACCGTCAAGCTGATCCAAAAGGTGCGTCACCGCCAGTTTTCCCATTTCATAGCCTGGTTGGGCAACGGTAGTTAGTGGGGGCTCGACTACTGCTGAGGTTGGATTATTGGTAAATCCTGCCAAAGCCATGTCCTCAGGAATTTTGATTCCCATCGCTTTCCATTCAGTTAAAACATCAACTGCGACAGGATCAATCATGCAAAAAACCGCATCAGGTCGGGGATCCATTTCGGCGATTTCCCGTGCCACTCGGACATTGTCTTCCAAGGTCAAATCTGAAATTTTGATCAACAAAGGGTCTTTCTCAATTCCATATTCAGCCAGAGCTTTGAGGTAGCCTTCTTTTCTTTTTTTGGAAATGTACATGTCCTCTGGACCTGAGACATAGACAATCCTCCGATTATCTCCTTCCAAAAGATGATGTGTGACTTGGTATGCACCACCGGCATCATTAAACGTTACCTTGGAAACTGGTATTTCTTCGTGAACTCGGTCAAAGAGGACGAAATTTATCTCACGATTGTAAAGGTCATATAGGTGGTCAAACTGATTTGTTTCTCTACTTAAAGAAATCAATAAGCCATCTACCTGACTGGACACGAGTGTTCGGATGTTTGCCTTTTCTTGGTCAATGGATTCGTTGGATTGGCAAATCATCACGTTGTATCCACGCTTGTTGGCATAGTCCTGAATTCCGCTGATGCAAGAGGCGAAAAAGTGGGAAGTAATCTCTGGGACAATGACTCCGAGGGTTTTAGACCGGCTAATTCGGAGACTTTGCGCCAGCAAATTGGGCTGGTAATTCATCTCCTTGGCCATTTCTACGATCTTTCTCTTGGTCTCAGGATGGAGTTCCGGGGAGTCTTTAAGCGCTCTAGAAATGGTAGAAACAGATACGCCAAGTTTCTTGGCAATCTCCTTCATCGTTATTTGATGACTTCTCTTCATAATAGTGCTTTCCTAATCTGTATTCTGCAATCGTCTGCACTGGCACAAATTGCAAAAAACTTTATTAAAAATGCTATTCCTGATAAACTGTAAATAAAACTGTTTCACCTACGGCTTTCAGAGATCGGGGGTCGATCAAGTTCATATTGTCCTGATGGGTATGGTGATAGTGTCCAAAACCATAATCAGGAGAGAATTCAATAATATCAATCATTGGAATTTTTCCCCATTCATTGACAAATACATGATCATCGATGATTTCCGGCGCATCTTTTTGGATGAAAAAGTCAGAATGTCCGAGTTTAGAGGCATTTCCCCACACTTTTGTAACGATACCTGAAGCGTATTGCCTGGAATAGCCCTCACGATAGAATTTGGCATTTTTCCCCCCTACCAAATCCACCAAAATCCCGTAATAGGCGGAATAATTTGGAATATGCTTGTTTTTGGACCAATACTGCGAACCATGGCACCACCATATTTGGGAATTGTTGGAGACAGATGCTTTGTCGGGTTCGCCGTCATCTTCTCCGTCAAAGAAAATAATGTCGATCCCAACGTCTGGTTTTAGCTCTTGAGCCGCAATTGTTCTGGCAATCTCAAGAAGAACTCCGACACCGGACCCTCCATCATTTGCTCCATCGATCGGTTCGTTAAGGCGCTCCGTGTCTTTATCAGCCATTCTTCGTGTATCCCAATGAGCCGCCAACATGATTCTTTTTGTTGCTTGAGGATTGTGAGAAGCGATAATATTTGTTAGGTCCCAATTCAATCCATCATAGGTTTTGATTTGGAATTCCTGGGTTTGTACGTTCCATCCATAGCTTTCTAGCTTAGAAATCATCCAGTTTTTGGTATCAGTATGACCTTTAGTGCCCGGAACTCGAGGGCCAAAGTCCACTTGCCTTTGGATGAAAGCATAGGCTGAATCTGCATTGAAAGTAGGGTAGGGCTTAGTAATTACCTCTTCTATGACTGTTTCGGTCGTTTTTTCACCAGAACAAGCCCCAGCAAAAATCAATAATCCAATCAGCCAAAATCTATTCTTCATATGCCCAGTCAATTTTATCTTTCATGTCTTTGACCACAAAACCCATTTCTTTTAATCCAGCCCGAATTTCATCCACTTTCGCATAATTCCGGGCAGTTTTTGCCTCAGAGTAGAGCTTCAGCAGCAACTCCAGCATGGGATTTTGAACATCGCTTTTCTCCTCGATCAAACCCAAAATATCTTCCACGAAAGTCACGAAAGTTTCTTTCATTTTGGCAAACACTTCTTCTCCCAAAGCAGCAGAAGCAAGCTGTCCGGTGAAGATGGAGTTGATCTTTTTCAACAAATTGAATAAGTGACCAATCGCTTGTGCCGTGTTGAAATCGTCATCCATCGCACGATAAGCAGCTACGATGTTTTGTTCTACTTGCTTGATCTGCTCTTGATCTAATGCCACCTCTTGATTTGGATTGAATTCAATGGCCCGTGCAATCCGAAGTCCATTGATTATCTTTTTGTAGCCTTTTTGCGCAGCTTTCAGTGCTTCATTGGAAAAGTCCAAAGTAGATCGATAGTGTGCCGTTAATATGAAATAACGAACCGTCATCGGACTGTAGGCCTGTTCGAGAAGGTTATGATTTCCTGTAAAAAGCTCCTGAAGGTTGATAAAATTCCCCAATGACTTGCCCATCTTCTGTCCGTTGATGGTAATCATGTTGTTATGAATCCAATATTTGGCGGGATCTTGGTGATTGCAGGCGTTTCCCTGTGCAATTTCGCACTCGTGATGCGGAAACATCAGGTCCATTCCACCTCCGTGAATGTCAAATTGAGTTCCTAGATATTTGGAACTCATAGCTGTACATTCGAGATGCCAACCCGGGAAACCCACTCCCCAAGGAGATTCCCACTTCATTAGATGCTCAGGAGAGGCATTTTTCCAAAGTGCAAAATCAACCGCATTTCGCTTTTCTCCCTGTCCATCGAGGTCACGACTTCCGCTCATCAATTCGTCAAGAACTCGCCCGGAAAGTTTTCCATATTGGTAGCTTTCGTTGTATTTGAGCACATCGAAATAGACCGAACCATTCACCTCATACGCTAATCCTTCATTCAAGATGGATTCGACTAAGGCGATTTGCTCTGGGATGTGACCCGTGGCGCGAGGTTCAATGCTGGGTTTCCAAGTATTGAGTAAAGCCATATCCCGGTGGTAAGTGTCAGTGTATTGCTGAGCCACTTCCATGGGTTCGAGCTTCTCGAGCTTGGCTTTTTTGGCAATTTTATCTTCTCCTTCGTCAGCATCACCTTGTAGGTGGCCCACATCGGTAATATTTCGCACATAGCGAACTCGATATCCAAGGTGTGTCAGATAGCGATTTACAGTGTCAAAAGTGACCGCTGGTCGGCCATGACCGAGATGAGCGTCGCCATATACTGTCGGTCCGCAAACGTACATTCCGACAAACGGAGGGCTGAGGGGTGCAAAATCTTCCTTCTGACGGGAAAGGGTATTGTATAACTTGAGCTGATGTGATTTCATAGGATGTACGAAGTACAAAGTACAAAGTACGGGATTAATCCGATTTTGATTTGTGCTGCAAATTAGTGGATTCATGCGGGGAAATGAAAGGGAATTAAAAAGTGAGGGTGGTTAACTTTTCCAAATCCCCAAACCAATTT
>CAYTXN010000073.1:2263-12167 GCA_964441195.1 uncultured Limnohabitans sp. | reverse complement strand
ATTTGATATACAAAAAAGAGCAAAACATTTATAGTTGATTACAAAACAAAAAAGAGTCTCAAAACAGAATTAAAAAGCGGATTAAGAAAAGTACAAATCGCCCTTTAAATCCAAAGAATGCCAAACAACCGTAATTCCTTGAAGTTCAATCAAAACAGGATAAATAATTTGAATTATCAAGTTTACCTTGTAGATTTGAAATACATTTTTACTGGTTTGAAAAACAAAAAATCAGGAATGTGAGCCTATGATTAAAAATCTACTCCAAGCTTTATTTTTTTCTGTTCTCGTATTAGCGGGCTGGGAGGCGTTTGGGCAGACTCAAACTATTACAGCTACCGGCTCTGGTACTTTTACCGTTCCAGCTGGCGTAACTTCCATTACTGTGGAAGTTTGGGGTGCTGGAGGAAGAGGTGGTTCAAGATCAAGTTCTAACGGGGCTGCTGCCGGAGGGGGTGGAGGTGCCTATTCAAGAAGTGTTTTGGCTGTCACTCCTGGACAGGTTATCAACTATTATACTGGCTTTGGATCATTAACAGCACAGCCTGGAGAAGATTCTTGGTTTTTAAGCAATACCACCGTAATGGCCAAAGGCGGAAATTCTGTAGATACTAATGTTACTACAGGAGCTTTGGGAGGTTCCGCGGCAGCTGGATTTGGAACTGTTAGATATAGTGGTGGAAACGGTGCGAATTCAGGATCAGATGGAGGAGGAGGAGGTTCCTCCGCTGGAATTGCAGCAAATGGAAACAGCACAACTACTTCTACAGGAGCGACTGCCCCCGCAGGTGGTGGAAATGGAGGAAATGGCAAGATCGGGGGTCAAGGTCGTGGAGATGATGGCACACCCCCTGGAGGGGGTGGCGGAGGTTCACGCCGGAGCAGTGCTTCAGGAACGGAACAGGTAGGGGGATACGGTGGAAATGGTCAAATACGCATTTCCTACATTGCTTTGACTTCTGCAACAGGAACTGACAATCAAGCTGTCTGTGTAGATAATCCAATTGCCAATATCACTTATTCTCTTCCTCCCAATTCAACTGTTTCCATTGTAAATCTTCCAGCAGGATTAACGTCCAGTCATAACAACACCACAGGTGAAATTACTATTTCTGGAATACCAACAGCAAGTGGAACTTACACTATTAATGCTAGTCCTAGTTATAATGCATTTATAACACTTACCCAAACTGGTTCTATAACCGTCATACCAAATAATACCGTCAATTCTTCTTCTCCAGATCAAACCCGCTGTATCAATACGGCACTGACAAATATCACACACACCACTACAGGAGCAACAGGAATTGCCAATAATGGAGTATCAGGAGCCAATGGACTTCCTGCTGGTGTTACTGCAACTTGGGCATCTAATACAATCACCATTTCAGGAACACCAACTGCCTCAGGAACCTTTAATTACAGCATTCCCTTGACAGGTGGATGCGGAAACATCAATGCAACAGGAACGATTACTGTGACTCCAGATAATACTGTTTCTGCACCTTCTTCAACTCCAACACTTTGTATTAACACAGCTCTCACGAATATTACCTTTACAACTACAGGTGCAACAGGAATAGGAGCACCAAGTGGGCTACCAGCAGGGGTAACTGCGGCTTGGGCTGGAAATACAATTACCATTTCAGGTACTCCCTCAGTTTCAGGAACCTTCAACTATTCCATTCCTTTGACTGGTGGCTGCGGTGCAATAAACGCCACAGGTACTATTACTGTAACACCGGACAACACCGCCTCGGCCCCATCAGCTACACCTACTTTATGCATTGATACTCCTCTTACAGCTATAACACATACTACAACTGGGGCCACAGGAATTGGTACAGCTACTGGGCTTCCACTCGGTGTTACAGCAACATGGTCAGCAAATACAATAACGATTTCCGGTACTCCGATTGAATCAGGCACTTTCAATTATACCATTCCTTTGACAGATGGGTGTGGAGCTGTGGAAGCTTCAGGCACCATTACAGTTACTCCGGATAATACTGTTTCCGGACCTTCATCTACTCCTACCCTTTGTATTAATACTGTATTAGCAGATATTACACATACGAATACTGGAGCGACAGGAATTGCGAATGCCGGGGTGTCCGGTGCAAACGGCCTTCCTGAAGGATTGAGTGCTTCTTGGTCCGGAAATACCATTACCATTTCTGGTTCTCCAACTGAAGCAGGAACTTTCAATTATTCTATACCTTTAGAAGGAGGTTGTTTAACACTTTTTGCTGAAGGAACTATAATTGTAGATCCAGCGACAGCCATTGAAAGTGAAAACCTATCGGATCAGAGAATTTGCGATGGTGCTACTTTCTCAGAACTTTCTGTATCTGCCTCAGGAGTTGGAACTCTGTCATACCAATGGTTCAGCAATAATAACCCAAGTAAAACCGGGGCAACCACGGTTGGTTCAAACACTAATACTTTTACTCCCCCATCAAATGAAATTGGAACTAAGTATTACTATGTAGAAGTAACTAGCGGATGCAGTCCAATTGCGACTTCAAGTTTTATGGAGGCGACCGTAGAGCCAATTACTACAATAGTTACTGAGCCATCGGATATAGATGATGTGGAGTGTTTTGGAGATGGGTTTGACCCACTTTCAGTAGTTGCAACTGGAGCAGACTTGACTTATCAGTGGTTTGCAAAACCAGACAATTCTGACATTTCCTTAGACCCAGGGGTTGCAGTATCAGGTGCTAATTCCAGTTCATTTACACCGCCTTCTACACCAATAGGTATCAACTATTACTACGTTGTTGTTACTGGTTTTTGCGGAAGCGTTACTTCAGAACTTTCCGGAGAACATCGGGTCAACCCTCCTATTACAGTAATTGATATTCAGCCTTCTGCTGACGACGAAAATGTTTGTCAAGGTGGATCTTTTCCGGAATTAACGGTCTTGGCATCAGGCGAAGGAACAGTAACCTATCGATGGTATAGCAATACCACTCCAAACAATACCGGAGGCACCTTAATTCCTGGCGCAACTGATCCAAATTTTACGCCTCCATCCAGTTCAGTTGGGACATTATACTATTATGCCACAGGATCAAGTAATTGCGGAACTGTCCCTACAAATGTTTCCGGTGCATTTACCGTCACGCCACTTTCAGAAATATTAGATGAGCAATTGGGAGGTCAGGAGATTTGCATTGATAATTCTTTCTCTCCAATATCAATTGACGCAGTAGGAACTGGTACATTGAACTACCAATGGTATAGCAATACTTCTGCTGTAGCTGATATTCTTGGTGCAGAGGTAATAGAAATTTCAGGAGCATCAAGTAATTCTTATACCCCTCCAACTACATTAGGTACACTTTATTATTTTGTGAAAGTTTCGAGTGAGTGTGGACCGGATGTAATTTCAACTATTTCCGGGGCGTTTACTGTCAATCCTCTCCCGGTTCCGACCTTAATTTCTGACATGGATGCGGATCCGGTAATCTGTGCTGGAACTTCAGTAACCTATACAACCGAAGCCGGGCAGTCCAACTATGTTTGGAATATACCAAGTCAAGTCGAAAATACAGATTATAGTGTTTCAGGCGGAGGACTAGGCTCCTCCAGCAATACAGTTACTTTAATTTGGTTGACTGATGGGGTCAAAGATGTTACTGTTTCATATACAGACCCCAACGGGTGTACAGCAAGCAGTCATGCAACTAATTCAATTTCAGTAGATCCACTTCCAGTACCTACGCTCACTTCAGATGTAGATGCAGATCCGATAATTTGTGTGGGTAATACAGTAACTTATACAACAGCAGCTGGGCAAGATAATTATATCTGGGATATTCAAGGAGTTCAAGGAACGGATTATACTTTGACATTTTCCGGTTCATCTCTGGATGAGAGTAATAGTATTCAGGTTACTTGGTTAACAGATGGTTCAAAAAATGTATTGATTTCATTCACTGATCCATCTACAGGTTGCACAGCCGCGAGCCCTACTACCAATTCAATCACAGTCGATCCTTTACCTGTTCCAACATTTGTCTCCAGCCCTGGAGTTAATGTATGTGAAGAAATTGACGCTGTAACCTACACTACTCAATCGGGAAATAATAATTATACATGGAGCATTCCTGGTGTTGCAGGTACGGATTATCAAATTACAAGCGGGGGAATTGGAAGTACTGATTTTACAGTCAGTCTGATTTGGCTTACCCCGGGAAATAAAACCGTGGAAGTAGGCTATACCGACGGCACAACAGGTTGTTTGGCATCAACAGTTGCGAGTAGTACAACAAATGTAGAACCCTTGGCTGCGGTGGGTCCGACATCAACAGCTTTTCCGAGCGTTTGTATTAGCAATCCAAACCTCTCACCTTTTACACAGGCAACTACCGGTGTCACAAACATCGGAACGCCTACTGGTTTACCGGCAGGAGTGACAGCAGTTTTCAATTCTTCTACAGGAAATATTGAATTTTCGGGAAATGTCAGTTCAGCGACACCGGGCTTATATTCCTACAGTATTCCTCTTATCGGTAATTGCATCAATGGATTACAAGCTACCGGAACGATTGATGTGACTCCAAACTATGAATTGACTTCAGTAAGCTCAGTATCTGCTACCGCTACAGGAGGCTCAGCCAGAATTACTATTAATGGTGATCCGGCAACGCTGCCGAACGGGGAGTACATCGTAACTTATATCCTTGACGATGGCACACCGCCTCCTGCTGAATACACATCTGATCCTTTTTCAGTTTCGAATGGCAGAGGAACTTTTCCATCAACCCCTCTGACCGATTTGGATGTAGAGGTCTATAAGCTAACCATCAAAGCGATCCAAAAAGTTACAGATTCCTGTACCATTTTCTTGGATACCGATGATTCGATAAATACTACTTTCTTCAGTGTCTGCGGAGCCGCGTTTGACCAAAGTGGTACTTTTACCGTTCCTGCGGGAATTTATGAAATTACCATTCAGGCTTCAGGAGCAGGCGATGCTGCTGAGTCCGATTTGATTACTATTCCCGTGACACCAGGAGAGCCTTTAGCTGTATTTGTGGGTCAAAGCTCAGGAACTGGATCCGGTCGTGATTCTTGGGTTACCCGTGATTCTTCCTTGCCCGACCCCGAAAACACAAGTTTGATTTATGTTAGTGGGGGTGGAGGTTCGACCCTTAATGGAGAGGTAATTATTTCTTATTCTTGTCCTGACCCGAATAAAGATGATTGCATGGAAATTATTGATGATGGAGCCGTATCAGGGACCACGATAATTAGATTCACATGCGATGATACTTGGGAAATTCCGGCAGGTCTTACAGAATTTTCAGTTTTTGCCATTGGTGGAGGTGGTGGAGGCGGAATGGGATCCACGGCTGGTGGTGGTGGAGGTGGTGGCATTGCTTCTACTACTGTTACTAGTACCTCACAATTTGGAATGCCTGCCGGAAATTCTTTGAATATCCAAGTTGGAACCGGTGGAGCCGGAGCGTCGACTGTAAACGTAAAAGGGGGAAATGGGGGTAGTTCTTCCGTAACCGCGACTATTCCGGATCCTGGAGGAAATATTAATGTCAATCTCAATGCCCTTGGAGGCGGCGGAGGGGGATCTTTCAATAACCTTAACGGCAATAATGGCGCCTCAGGAGGTGGTGGAGCCTACAGTGACCAAACCAATAACATAATGGGTGTGGGCGGATCGGGAACTCCAGGGCAAGGAAGTAACGGAGGCAATGGAGGAAGGGGTAATCAACCTAACCACGCTCGTGGAGGAGGAGGAGGAGGAGGAGCTGCCGAAGAAGGAGAAGATGGAGGGGGAGCTGGAGTTGGTATTTCAAAGTCAGGCGATGGAGGCAACGGAAGCACTTATGTTATGAATGGGTCTACTTACGGTTTTGGTGCAGGAGGAGGAGGAATAGGTTATAACTTTAATGGTAATACCAATGCTCCAGGACAAGGAGGATACGCTAATGGAAATCAAATTGGTGGGAATGCTGCAGATGATGGTGTAGGAGGCAATGGCACTGTATTCACTGGGTCTGGTGGAGGAGCAGGAACAACAGGAGGAGGAACCGGTGGTAGTGGCGTAGTTTATATCGTTTACTTAAACGTCCGAATCCTAGGCGTTGAATACGACTATTTCAATGCTAACTATAATTCTCAAAACAGATCAGGTGATCTTACCTGGACCACAACTAATGAATGGGAAACTTCCCACTTTGAAGTCGAACGTGCTGTGAATAATGTAAGTACTTGGACGAAGGTTGGAGAAGTGGCTGCAGCAGGATATTCTGATGTTAGCATAGATTATTCCTTTACAGATACTCAGCTTCCGGCAACGGGTGGAAACATCTTCTATAGACTGAGGCAAGTGGGTATCGATGGTGACTTTGGATTCAGCGTGACCCGATCAATCCAAGTCAATCCAATCAAAGGAAATACTTCCTGGATTGGATATCCAAATCCGAGTGATTTGAAATCTCCAATTACGGTGGCTTTGCTTGATGTTTCAGGCTATACAGATGGAACTATTCAAGTTAGAATCTCTGATATTAGAGGTGTTTTCACCACGTATTCAGTTTCTTCTCCCGATGCGGTATCCAATGCTGTTAACTCACATTTGGAAAATGCTAGACCGGGAATGTATATCGTCCAACTCCTTTGGGGCAATCAATCCGAACAATTAAAACTGATCAAAAAGTAAAACTTATATCTATAAAAAACTGAAGGGCTGTGGTGTTAACCATAGCCTTTTTATTTTTTAGCCCTTCCCGAATTTAGTTCAAGACTTCAGTCTTGGACTTACAATGGTGCAGTCTTCAGACTGCTTTTACTTTGAGTTTTTTACCACAGAGAAACACTGAGAGAAATAATTTAGAACTCTTGGCCTTATTAGAACCACAATCTTAAATGCTATCTCAATCTGTTTTGAGGGCACAGAGAAAAGCTAAAGCTTTTTGGCTTTGCCACTAAGTTCAAAAGCTTCAAAGAAAAATCTGCGGAAATCGGTGACTTTTTTCTGCGTTAATCTGCGGGAGAAGAATTTTACCATAAAAGATCTTGCCACAGAGAAAACATAGCATAAGATCTTTTGAGGAATGGAAAGCTATGTGTCCCTAGGTTTCTATGTTGTAAAAAAACCTTCGCGTTACTTAGCGCCTGTGGTGAAATTTCTTTGCGTTCCTTTGTGAACTTCGTGGCAAAAAAAGCTTTTTTAAAACCACATAGACACTTAGAAAACATAATTGGATTGAAAATGCTACTCCTTTCCCTTCTCCCCAAGCCAGGCAATAACGACCAATAAGCGAAGCGTATATTCTTTGTGACCTTGAAAAAGGCCAAGAAACCGACAAGTTAAAAAGACCAATTCAAGGACTGATCCCTCAACCTCTTTTTCTCTGAGAACTCTGTGGTAAAAAAACTTTACTTGTACTTCGAATCAGCAGTGCACTAAACCCTACTCCTCTTCTTCCCTACCCTTTGGAACAGTCGCCCTTCCAAACCCAAGAGTTCCTCTCAAACCGCTTAGAGTTGCTCTCCACCAAGCACTAAATACCGACCTACTCTTATCCCGCTCATGATAGATCCTTCGTGAAACTACCTTGGATGAAAGCCCTCTTGGATTATTGTTGTTGGCAAAAAGATTGGCTCCAAAAGTGTAAAACCTCAATTTTCCCTTACCCTGTTCCAAAGTCAAAGAGTCTAAAAACTGAATTTTCAAATCCTTATAGGCTAATTTAATGTCGCCGATCGCTTCTTTATTTGTAAGTGTAAACTGCCAATTTCCATCGGTGACTGTTCCATCCAAAGCCTTAATAAACAATGTCTTGGATAAAAAATCATTCACTTCACTGAAAGCAAATGCTTCCATTTTTACCTCCACGTTCATTGGATGGTTCTCTTGGAAGTACATCATGGCATTAAGGTTGACTTTTACTGTATCCATGAGATAGGCCTCTATGCCGACTCTCAGGTAATCTACAGGATAATTTTGCCCTACTTTTCTTAAATAAAAAGGCGCCATATCCACATTAATTCGATTGAAAGATATCATCCCAGGAGCCATCCCCTTTTCAGCAAATTCAAAATATCTCACTCTCCCATCTCGAATTCTGAGTGAAATCAAATCCGCCTCGATCCCCGCCTGTTCCATCAAAAATTGAGGCATCGGTTTTATCGCTGAACTATCAAAAGGATACCTCTTGTCTCTAAACAAGTCAACTATCGGTTTTCGGATCACCAATTCAGAAGCTTGGATAAGGTTTGACTCCAAGTATTTTTGAATGTCAATTTCCTTGAGCAGGACGGCGTCTACTTGCGCAGTGACGGCATCTGCCTGATACGGCAATTTTCTTAATAACCCATAATTCCCATCCACAGGTCGGTAGTAGATATTTTCCAAGACGAGATTTCTATCCCGATAATTGACATTACCGATATCCAATTTATAAAGACTATCAGGGGTGAGGATAGAATAATTCTCAAGGCTAAACTGGGACTTTGCTTCCACCAGTTTTTTCAAATCGAGGGTTTGGTTTGGATTCAATACATCTATGTCCACATCCTCGACATCCAAGGCAAGCCCCTGAAAATCAAGTCTCGGAATAGGACCTTTTCCTTTCCTGTGAAAAGTCAGTTCCCCATTTTCCAAATGAAAATCCCCAAGCAAAATTGATTGAATTAATGCTGTGGATGATTTTGCTCTTCCCGGATTAAAGTCTCTTTTGACTTTTACAGAATCCAGATAGATATCCACTTTTGGATTAACCAGCCGAATTTCTTTCAGGTCAAAGATCCCTGTCTCCTGAATTTCCGCCAATTGATTATTTCTTAAAATCAACTGATCAATTTTGGCATCCAAAACAGGATTACCGGGAGTTCCAAATTGATCCTTTGGAGTTAGGTAAAAGTCTGTGAAAGTGATCACATCCTGAAGGTTGCCGATTTTTACTTCAGAAAAACCAAGTGTATGAACACTGTCAGGCAGAGCGAACTTGAAATCATTCAGGCTCAAATTAACTTCCTGATACATCTCTCCCACGTTCCGTTTTGCCGTGACTGCAGAGTCCAATTTAAATTCCCGAATCATCAACTCAAATTCCGTTTGGATCGAATTCAGCACCGACTCATCCACTTGATAATTGATCGAGACCGTTGAGTTTTTAGTTTGAATCGTATCGATTAAAATCTCATCCAAGGTTCTTCTCTTGGCATTTTTCGGCAGACTTGATGGAGATTTTAAGGCTACTTTTCGATCAATTCCTATTTCAATATTCCCTTGGTCAATTTCGAGTTTATCCAAATCAAGGATGTTGTCGAAGAAAAACTCCTCAATATCCACCCCTTTGAAACTCACCTTCGGAAACTGCATGCCTAGCTGGATTCTTCCTGCGAAGTCCTCATTCGGAGTGAGCTCAAGGTCTTTGATTTCAATTGATTTAGTCTTCGAATTGTATTGAAGTTTGTCTGTAGACACTTCATATTTACCTCCCGCTAGGCTGAAAGAATAATTGTTGAACACGAGATCGATTTCATCCGAAAACATGGTTTTATTCTCTTGGATTAAAGCTTCACGATCCAGAATAAAATTTTTCAAATTCAGGGAAAAATTATCCTCCTCAAACACGGAACGCTTGTTTTCCACCAAACTTTGGTATTTCACCTGAGCTTTATCCAAGCTAAGTGAATCAATTTGAATAGCCTTGAAATAACCCAATAGCAGGTTTTTCACTTCATCAGTAGACTCTGGTGAATCTATGGATCTTGCTTTTTCCCGATAATTGGAAATAGAAAAAACCGGACCGGGAAGAAAAATCTGCCTCACAAAGAGTTTTTCATCATAAAAGGCAGATTTGATATCAATGCCTTCGGCCCGGAAAATCGGAACTGAAAAATCAATTGCCGCTGTCTTTCCATA
>CAYTXN010000073.1:0-2163 GCA_964441195.1 uncultured Limnohabitans sp. | reverse complement strand
GCAATAATTTCCTCCAGCTGGACCTGTTTACCTTCAGTTTCAGTCGACTCCAGCAGTTCAGTATATTCTACCTTGGGTTGAAAAATCAGGATTTGGTCAGCGACTAGGATTGCATCATTGTATAATCTTTTCAGATCGACCTCCTCGATGGAAAACTCAGTGAGGTCCACCTGAAGGAGTTTTTCTGGATAAGGATTAGCCATTAAGTCAGTCCGGGGTTGGATACTGAGTTTTCGTACGATCAACTCATCCTTGAATGAAGAAACGCTTACCTCCTCCCCTTGCAAAATATGGAGTTGATCTCCCAGATACACCCGGCTTCCTTTGATATCCATAGCCGCATCTTTCCCATAAAAAAATTGATTTTGTCGCTTTAAAGAATCTTCACCGAGATAGAACTCGACCATTTTAAAAGCCAATTCGTCCAGTTCAATCCTGTTCTTAAGTGTGTCACCAACCTCAGATTTCACAAATTTTCCCCGATTGATTGACAACTCCTTGATCGACACAGATTCCAGACTTCCTCGGATGAAGTCATTGAGATTACCGGAAGCAGCACTGTCAGATATTGCCCGAGGATTACTTTCTACTTTGAAGTCAGGATCATCGAGGATCATTTCATCAATGACCAAAACTGAGGTCATAAAAGCCTTGTTCAAGTCCACATTACCTACTCGCAATTCCTCCAAACCTACCTGATAATAAGCCTTGCTATCTTTAGATTTATCTGGAGTTAGAATGAATTTTTGGATATCAATGAAATTGTCCAAAGAGGAAATGAAAACCCGGTCTGCCTTGATTCGGTGAACCCCATCCGGTAGAGGAAAAGTGACTTGATCCAGTTCAAACTCAAAACCTTCAGCATTGAAGGGAGTTTTCCAATCTTCTTGAGTGGTGAAATCGATGTTTCTAACAATCAGAGAGGTGTTTTCAGCCCTTAAGGCATCCTGGCTTAGAAAGTTGAAAAAGAAGATGTTTGCATGATCGATTTCCACTTCCTCGATGACCAGCCCAGTCAAGTTGATACGTTGAACTGTTTTTTTGATTTCTTCTTCGAGTGCCGTAATTGGAGAAACTCCCGATGGATAGGACGTTGTTGTTGAATCTTGTTTTTTACTTTGATTCTCAAGACTTGGCGGCAAATCAAGAATGATATTTGGATTATCAATGTAGATTTTCCCAATCGTGAAATTCTTTTCAAAAAAACTGTACCAAAGTCCTGTAAAAGCAATTTGGTCCAATTTAATATCAAAAAGAACCTGATCTTCTTTTCTGATTTCGGGATTGATCGGCTTCATCACAATCCCATCCATGAAAAACCCTCTTCTAAGGAGCGAAAAACTAAACCTATTGAAATCTATCTCATAGATGTTTTCAGTGGCTTCATTGATTTTGCGTTGGGCAAATTCAGAAAGGAATAGGTTGGACCCGAAGTAGACTATAAATTCCAAAAACAGCAGGGAAAGTATTCCCAGCATTCCCCACCGGATAATTTTCTTCCGAAAAGGATGGGCAAAATTTTTCTCCCTTTTCTCAGATTCCATAAAAGTTGGCTAGCATTAATGGGTGAAAAGATAGCATAAAAAAACCCAAAAACACCAAAAGCAATGCGCTGCATTGCTTTTTGGTTGAGCTGTAGGAGAAGGATTCGAACCTCCACGAGGCAGTTAGGCAGTAGTCCGGTTGAATTACGCTTTGTGCTGTGATCCTCACCCCCGAGACAGGAGGGCTTGTCTGCCAATTTCAACATCCTACAAGATGTAATGACAATGAATAGAATTGAATTTTCTGCCCGTTGGCAGAACTTGCCTCAACCCCCAGATAATCAAAAAGCTCTTTCGAGCTTTCTGATTTCAATTAATAGGTTTGTGAGATTAGATGCCCAAAATTAGAAATACCATTGGTTTATTAAAATTTTGGCAAGTTTTATTTTATTTTTTTACAGTATTTTTAATAAATCAAGCTTTTTTACAATAAATTGAAAATCAAACGGGTCGAAATCACCTTTTTGTAATCAAATTGTTAATCGTTTACAGATTCTAATAACACATTAATAAGATTCCGCAATTAAATTTTAACCGATATATTATTTGGCCCCTGAAAATTTAGGCAATAAAAAAACCATGAAATAGAATTTCATGGTTTTAGTCAATTAACAATAAA
>CAYTXN010000072.1:0-12203 GCA_964441195.1 uncultured Limnohabitans sp. | reverse complement strand
TTTTGAATTTCGCCCCTAATGCTATTATTTTGCGACACTTCTAAAAAGCGTAGTAATTAAAATGGCGTTAATTAAACAAATAAGACAGCGGACAGGTCTCGCAATCGGTGTAATAGCCGGCGGGTTGATTTTATTCCTTCTCGGGGGGGATCTCTTGAGTCCAAATTCAAGTCTGCTCAATTCCAATCAGAATATTGTAGGGGAAATAGCGGGGGATGATATCACGCTTGAAGAATATTCTCTAAAAGTAGAGGAGTTCAAAGCAATGTTCCAGCAACGAACTGGTCGTACAGCTTCCGAGCCTGAAATGGTTTCGGTGAGAGAACAGGCTTGGCAAGCGATGATCGTGGAGCGGGTATTCGACGAGGAATACCAAAAGCTAGGTCTCACCGTGTCAAGTGCTGAACTTGTAGACATGGTTCAAGGGAAAAACATCGTGCCTGAGCTGAGAGCTCAGCTGGTGAATCCTCAGACTGGACAATTCGACAAAAATCAGCTAATTTCTTTCCTTCAAACTTTGGAGACCGCAGATCCTGCACAGCAGGCTGGTTGGGCACAGCAAGAGCAGGTTTTCGCTCAGTCAAGACTGCGTATTAAGTACGATAACTTATTGGCAACTTCTGAATATTTCACCACAGCGGAGGCTAAGCTGGAGCATAAAGCAGCCAATACAATTGCGGATGCTTCTATTCTTTATATTCCATACTATGTGATTCCTGACGGAGAAGTCAAAATCGAAGAAAAAGATTTGACAGCGTACCTAAGCAAACACCAAGATAAATTTCAAATCGGAAATACTGCAAATCTCGAATATGTTTCATTTAGCATTTTGCCAAGTGGTCAAGATTCTGCTCAGGTAATTACCAGCATGAATGAATTGACTGAGGAGCTAAGGAATTCAAGTGAAGATTCAGTTTTTGTGAGTAGAAATTCAGAGCTCCAAAATCCTTTCATCACTTTCAGACCAGGAGACGAGCTACCTACCAGTTTAACATCTAATGTAGCTGATCTCGAGGCGGGGCAGACCTATGGTCCTTATGTGACAGCAAATTCAAGTTATGTGACCTATAAAGTCACTAACCAATATGAGGGCACAGCTAGAATGAGAGCTTCACACATTCTGTTCAGTACGGATGGATTGGATGACGCTGGAAAGGCTGCTGTAAAATCTCAGGCAGAAGAGGTTCTTGCCGACATCAAAGCCAATGGAAACTTTGCGCAAGCTGCCAGCCAATATGGCCAAGACGGCACCGCACAGAATGGCGGTGACTTGGGTTGGTTTGCAAAGGATGACTTTGTGGAGCCTTTTGCTACGGCAGCGTATGCAGCCAAATCAACTGGACTTCTTCCAAACTTGGTGGAAACCGAATATGGCTACCACATCATTGATGTGACCGCACTTCCTAATTCACAGTATACTAAGCTGGCGATTTTAGAATTGGAATTGGTAGCTTCTGATGGTACAAGAAATGAAGCATTTAGAAATGCGGATTCATTTGCAGCTGAAAGTGGAAACAGAAATGAGTTCTCTGAAAATGCCACTGAAAAAGGATACAGAATCCTTCAGGCAAATAATGTGGATGCTACATCCAGGAATCTTAACAATCTACAAAATGCCCGCGAAGTGATCATTTGGGTATTTGGAGAAGGTTCTCAAGGGGAAGTGTCTGAAGTTTTTGAACTGGACAATTCTTATGTAGTTGCTACTATTGTAAGCAAAAAAGAAGAAGGGAAAGCGAAACTTGAAGATGTAAGAGAGCAAGTAGAGCAGCAAGTTCGCAATGAGAAAAAAGCAACCTTGATTGCAGAAAAGCTCGCAGGAAAGACCACATTAGAAGAAATGAAGGCGGTTTTCGCAGATGCTTCGATTAATGATATTCCTGACTTGAGATTGAGCACTTCAGTGATTCCGGGTGTTGGTTTCGCGCCTAAGGCGATTGGAACCATCTTTGGATTGCAATCTTCGGGACAAATTACCAAGCCTGTACAGGAAGACATTGGGGTATTAGTCGGAAGACTGAATAACCTTACTCCATCTACCGAAATCGGCGATTACACCTCTTATCAAGCTCAATTGAGCCAATCAGGTTCTCAGAGAATGACTTATCAGATCATGATGGCATTGCAGGACTTGGCAGATGTGAAGGACTACAGATACAAGTACTATTAAAAAATAATCAACCAAAAGGAACCCATGTCGACAGGCATGGGTTTTTTTATGTGACTCCAATTCTAGATAGAAAGAAGTAAATTTGATTATGAAGAGCAAGTTTGATAAAGCATCATTCAAAGAAAAACTCGAATCGTCCGGCGAGTTTCCGATGTTATACATGTTCAAATTCATTGTGCCAAAAGGAAAAGAAATCGAAGTGGGAGCCTTATTTCCAAAAAATGAAATAGCGCTCAAGCCTAGCTCCGGTGGAAAGTATATCAGTACGACGATTCAGGCAATGATGGACAGTGCAGATCAGATTATTGGTATCTATGAACAAGCTTCAGAAATTGAAGGAGTTATTTCACTTTAAAATTTAAAAATGATGTGGGTTGAAAAGAACAATAAATTAACAAGAACATTTAAGTTTGAGGACTTTCAGGAGGCTTTTGCTTTCATGACTCGAGTGGCCTTTTTAGCAGAGAAGCACAATCATCACCCAAACTGGTCCAACGTCTACAATACCGTGGAAATCGAGCTCACAACCCATGATAAGGGAAACACCGTGACCGAAAAAGACCGGAAATTGGCTAAAGCAATCGATCAGATTTAAGAATGAGTGAATCTCCAATCAATCTTTACCTAGTCCCAACACCCATTGGTAATCTCAAAGATATTACCCTCAGAGCGATTGAAATCTTAAAATCGGTAGATGTGATTCTAGCTGAAGACACCCGAACTAGCGGAATTCTGCTCAAACACCTCGAAATTTCCAAGCCACTTCAGAGCTATCATATTTTCAATGAACATAAAGCGGCTGAGAAATTAGTAGAGCGGATGAAGCGAGGAGAAATCTTTGCCTTAGTTAGCGATGCAGGTACCCCTGCGATCTCTGATCCAGGGTTTTTGCTGGTAAGAGAGGTTCTTGCCGCCGGTCTTGAAGTTCAATGTCTACCGGGCCCTACGGCCTTTGTTCCAGCTTTGGTTAATAGTGGACTTCCAAATGATCGGTTCGTTTTTGAAGGATTTTTGCCTCATAAGAAAGGCCGGAAAACACGCATCGATTCACTGGTAGACGAAACTCGCACGATCATCCTTTATGAATCTACCCATAGGTTGATGAAAACTTTGGAACAACTAGCGGAGGCTTTTGGGCCAAGTCGACAAGCCTGCGTTTCCAGAGAATTGACCAAACTTCATGAAGAAAATATACGTGGGACTTTGGCAGAGCTGATTGAATTTTATCAAACTCACCCACAAAAAGGAGAGATTGTACTAGTAATTGCGGGGAAATCTGAAAAGCGTCAAACTAAAGACTGATCCCAAAAATCCTAATTTTTAAAACCAGTGACAGTTTAAATTAAATATTTAATCATTTGTCCTATTTTTGAAAACGAATCATCTCTCAACACAAGATCCAAAAACATGATTACCCAAGAAAAGCTTGCCTTACTAGTAGAACAGACCCAAGAAGTTGCCAAAGAAGTCGGTGCATTTATTAGAAAGGAGAGGCAGCATTTTGATGTGAAGAAGGTTGAGCACAAAGGATTTAATGATCTGGTTTCCTATGTGGACAAAGAGGCCGAGCGTCAGATTGTAGATCGATTAAGTGTGATCTTTCCTGAGGCTGGGTTTATCACTGAGGAGGGAACGAATTCAACTCAAGGAGAAATTTATAATTGGGTAATTGATCCACTTGATGGCACCACCAATTTTATTCATAACATTCCTGTTTTTTCTGTCAGTATTGCACTGATGGAAAATGAAGAGCTCCTTTTGGGTGTGGTTTATGAAGTTAATCGCCACGAATGTTTTTATGCCATGAAAGGTGGAGGGGCATTTTGCAATGATACGCGAATAAAGGTCAGTGAGGCGCCTGCTTTAGCCGCATCCTTGATTGCAACAGGTTTCCCTTATTACAACTTCGACTTGATCGACAAATACCTTGCAACCATGAAGTCTTTGATGCAAAAAACACATGGCTTGAGGAGATTTGGTTCGGCAGCAGTAGATCTTTGCTATGTTGCCTCGGGCAGAACCGAGGGATTTTTTGAATACAATCTCAATTCCTATGATGTGGCTGCCGGTGCCTTGATCGTCAAAGAAGCCGGAGGAATGGTGACAGATTTTGAAGGAGGAAATGATTTTGTTTTTGGGAGAAAAATCGTTGCGAGTAATGGAATCATCCACCAAGATTTTATGAAAGTTTTGGCTGAATTTTGGAGCTAATTACCCTAAAAGAAAATACCAAATCAAAAGGCTGATTGCCGATATTGGCATCCCCAAACCGGAAAGTAAAGTCGCTAGTTTGGGTTGAAGCCCAAATTGCATGGCAACTATTGATCCTGTGATCATCGGGGCCATCCCGCTTTCCAATACTGTTACTTTCAAATCCAAGGAGTCTGCCGGAAGAAAGTTTCTGTAAAGAAGCCAGACGATTGCAGGTGCCAAAATCAGTCGATATCCCAATCCATACCAGAAAAAGCGTGAAGCGAGAGAATTTCGATCAACCGAAAACTTCAATCCAATTGCCAAAAGAGCCATAGGTGGCATAGTTTGTCCAATCAGTTGAAGAATTGGGATGAGAATTTCGGGCGTTTTCACATCGATTAAACTCATAATCAAGGTCCCAACTAGAAATCCAAAAGGAGGAAATTTTAGGATCTTAATAGGGACTTTGGATAAGCTTTCACTGTGATTCCCGTAGATCGAGCCTACCAAAATAGAAAGCGAAGAGACGATCAAAAAAGAACCTCCCTGATCGATCAACAACGCAGTAGGTAATCCTTCCTTACCATATAAACCTTCGATCACGGGAAAGCCCAAAAATGAAGTATTTGCCAAACCAGCTACAATGATCAGGCAACCTGTCGTGTTTTTCCCCCAATTGAATTTTTTTCCAAGTAGGCCAAAAATCAACCAGGAAAGTAAAAAGGTAAGCCAAGCAGCCGAAACCGGGATAAGCAAACCCCAGGAGAGTTTGATCTCTGGAATATAGAGCAGTGCCAAAGCTGGCAAAACAATATTGATCAAATAGGCCTGAACCCAATTAGATGCAGTATTTGTAGGAAAACTTGGAATTTTTCTCAGAAAAATGCCCAAGAATAGACACCCAATTGCGATGATTACTCCTATCATTCCCGAATATGTTGAAACTTATTTTTATTTAACATAGAAATAATTTTGAATTATTGTATAGCCCTGAATATCAGTATACTTTTAGGTGTACGAAATTTATAGCTATGACGAAACTTATACCAATTTTCATAGAAGGAGAAAAATGGATTCAGCTTTCCCAGCTTTCTTCAGATCAAGCCAAATCTCTCAAATCAACACTGCCTGTAAATTGCCTCAAAAAAATATTATTCCAAGGTATGGAATTGAATGAATGTCTTGATTTTGATACCTACGAATATTGGTTTAAGAGTGATCAGATTTTAAGTCAAAGACAGGCCATGTTGGATTTTTAATCCAAATCGAAGCTTTTCCTTTTTTCATCAAAGTACTTTTTAAGTTCGGGATAGAATTCACTTTCAGCTTGAGGAATTCCATCCAAAACTAAGGTAATGTTTCCTTCAGTTGCTTCTTGATTGACCTGCATTCCCTCAATCAAATAAATCATGTCTTCAAAAGAAAGCGGTTCCCAAGTGCTGCCTGGATAGACCAGATAATCATTTCCATAGAAATCAATCACCTCGAAGTTTATTTTTCCCTCCAGAAAATGAGCGTAAATGCTGATCTGTTCACCCCAAGTGCTTTCAGGATATTGTAAGCGCACGAGTAATGCAGAATTGGATTCTTCTTTGAAATAGCTATCCGGCTGAAATTTGAAATTAAACATATTTTAAAATTACATGGAAGGATTTATGATTCAATTGGTCTTGGCAGAGATTCCAGAAACCCATCCATTTTTATATACAAATAAATTAAGTTTTCTTATTCACCAAAAATCCTAAATAATTGAAAATCAGTCTATTTTTTGATTAGGAGACAGTTACTTTACAACTTTGTCACCTTATCACTTTCCAACTTCTTTTTCACATTGGATTATAGGGAGTTTCGGGCTATTTTTGGCCTTGTTTTAATAAAAGACCGGATCGCATCTGGTTTTCATACCTTGCCTTCAAACCCCTGATTATGAAAAGAGATTCGCTTGTTTTCGACCTCATCGCTAGAGAAGAAGACAGACAAAAAAGAGGAATCGAACTGATCGCTTCCGAAAATTTCACCAGCAAGCAAGTAATGGAAGCTGCTGGAAGCGTATTGACCAACAAATATGCGGAAGGATTGCCTGGCAAGCGCTATTACGGCGGCTGTGAAGTGGTGGATGAAATCGAGCAAATAGCCATTGATCGAGCCAAAAAGCTTTTCGGGGCTACTTGGGCTAACGTTCAACCACATTCAGGTGCTCAGGCAAATGCAGCAGTATTTTTGGCGTGTCTGAAAGCTGGTGACTCGATTTTAGGATTTGACCTTTCACACGGCGGTCACCTCACTCATGGATCTCCTGTGAACTTTTCAGGCAAGTTGTATAAGGCAAATTTCTATGGTGTAGAAGAAGAGACGGGAGTGATTGACTACGATAAAGTCGAGGAAAAAGCACTAGCCGTAAATCCAAAAATGATTATCTGTGGTGCTTCCGCTTATTCCAGAGATTGGGATTATGAGAGACTCCGAGAAATAGCCGATGAGGTTGGAGCACTTTTGCTTGCTGATATCTCGCACCCATCAGGATTGATTGCAAGAGGTTTATTAAATGATCCGCTTGAGCATTGCCATATTGTTACCACGACTACTCATAAGACTCTGAGAGGTCCTAGGGGTGGTTTGATCATGATGAGAGAAGATTTTGATAATCCTTGGGGATTGACCACACCAAAAGGTGAAATAAAGAAAATGTCTTCACTTTTGGACATGGGTGTATTTCCAGGTACTCAAGGTGGACCGTTGGAGCACATTATCGCTGCAAAAGCGATTGCTTTTGAAGAAGCGCTTTCTGACGAATACATGCATTATGTGGTTCAGGTGAAAAAGAATGCATCCATCATGGCAGAAGAGTTCGTAAGTCTCGGTTACCAGATTATTTCTGGTGGCACTGATAACCACATGATGTTGATA
This sequence comes from uncultured Limnohabitans sp., assembly GCA_964441195.1. Classification (GTDB taxonomy): domain Bacteria; phylum Bacteroidota; class Bacteroidia; order Cytophagales; family Cyclobacteriaceae; genus Algoriphagus. The sequence continues at coordinate 4,933 of CAYTXN010000072.1, read as the reverse complement.
GACCTGAGAAATAAAGAGCTTACCGGAAAGCTTGCCGAGGAAACTCTTGGCAAAGTGGACATCACCATCAATAAAAACATGGTTCCTTTCGACACCAAGTCTCCTTTTGTGACTTCGGGCATGCGGGTAGGAACTGCTGCTGTGACCACACGAGGATTGAAAGAAGACGATATGAGAAAAATCGTCCAATTGATCGACCGTGCACTAGTAAGCCATTCAGATGACGTTGCACTTGCTAAAATCAAGGAAGAAGTCAATGCCTGGATGGTTCAATTTCCTTTATATTAATTACTGAATTACCAAAGTGGCCCTAGATCAAGTTCAAGAGGAAGAAGAAGGAATGTCGTTTTTGGATCATTTGGAAGCACTACGCTACCACTTGCTCCGATCTGTAGCGGTCATTCTGATCTTTTCTGTTATCGCCTTTCTGGCAAAAAGCATCGTTTTTGGAATGATTATTTTGGGACCTTCCAAAATAGACTTCTTTACTTATCGCGTGCTTTGCGATGTTGCAAATTGGCTGAATGTACCTGCACTTTGCATCGATGAACTCCCATTTACGATTCAAAGCCGGCAGATGACTGGGCAGTTTTCAATGCACATGACATCCAGTTTTATTGTCGGATTTATAGCTGCATTTCCCTATGTTTTCTGGGAGTTTTGGAGATTTATTAGTCCAGGATTGTACGATAAGGAAAAAAATGCCGCATCAGGAGCCGTCTTCTTCGTAAGCTTTCTCTTTTTGTTGGGTGCGGCTTTTGGGTATTATGTTTTAGCCCCACTTTCGATCAATTTCCTGGCAAACTATCAACTGGATCCCACCATTCTCAACGAGTTTGACATCACTTCCTATGTGACTACACTGGTGATGCTGGTATTGGCTTCAGCGATTATGTTTCAACTTCCTGTGGTGGTTTATTTCTTGTCCATGTCTGGATTAGTCACTTCCAAAATGCTAAAGGCTTACAGAAAGCATTCCATCGTTGTGATTTTAATTCTCTCTGCAATCATTACACCACCGGATGTGATTTCGCAATTACTCATTTCTATGCCTATCATGGTGCTATATGAGGTGGGAATCTCGATTGCAAAGCGACTTGAGAAGAAAAGAGCCATAGCAGAGGCTGAATACCAAAAAAATCATCCAACTGAAGATTAATTGATCATGACAAAGAAAATAGCAATCGGAGGCGATCACGCCGGATTTGAATACAAAGGAAAATTGATCCAAAAACTGACTGCTCTCGGATTTGAGGTGAAAGATTTTGGGCCTTTTTCTGATGCTTCAGTGGATTACCCCGACTATGTACACCCATTATGTACAGCTATAGAAGCGGGTGAATTTGAATTGGGAATTGTGATCTGTGGAAGTGGAAACGGAGTGGCAATTACTGCTAACAAGCATCAGGGAATTCGTGCGGCACTTTGTTGGAATGAAGACTTGGCAGCTCTTGCCAGGCAGCATAACAATGCAAATGTTATCGCCTTGCCTGCACGTTTTATTTCATATGAACATGCGGAACGCTTGACCGAGATGTTCCTAAAAACAAATTTTGAAGGAGGGAGACACCAAAGTCGGGTGAACAAAATAGCTTGTAGTTAATCCGCCAAAAATATAAAAAAAGGCCTCAGAGAATTTCTCTGAGGCCTTTTTTTTGTAAAATGGATTTATTTTCTTACTCTGAAAAATTAAAGAGCTACTTCTCCTCGGGAAACTTGATCTGCAAGAATGATCGCGTTGTAGAGGTTTACGATTTTCCCTGACTTCGAAATCTCTGTCAATGATTTTTCTATGCTCTCCGGACCACCGATGATAACTTTTACCTGAGGAGCGATTCCTGAATTCATAATGATCTGTTTGACTTGAACAGCCGAAAGTGCAGGGTAATAGGAACGGATCATCGCTGCAATTCCCGCAACCGCCGGTGCAGCCATAGAAGTTCCGCCCTGGAATTCATATTCGTTATTTGGCATGGTGGAATAGATCCCGTCACCAGGAGCAAATACGTCAACATTCTGTTTTCCATAATTGGAAAAAGTTGCAACCATTTCCGGTCCAAAACTGGAAGTTAGCGCTCCAACGGTTAGCACATTATCTACGATTTCAGGTGAATTTTGAAGCTTATGATCATTTGGGAAATTGGGGTTTTTGGCTTCATCCAGATCAGCGCCGTCATTTCCTGCTGCGTGAACAAACAAAACATCTTTGGATGCTGCATAAGTTAAAGCCTCATACACCCAATCAGCATTTGGTGAGAATCCTTTACCAAAACTTGCATTGATTACTTTAGCGCCGTTATCCACAGCATATCGAATGGCGAGAGCGACGTCTTTATCGTATTCATCTCCATCTGGGACAGCACGAAGGCTCATGATTTTCACGTTTTTTGCTACGCCATCCACACCTTTTTTATTTCCTCTCGAGGCTGCAATGATACCAGCGACATGCGTTCCGTGACTTTCATCTACGTTTCTGATATTTGGATTTCCATTACCATATTTCTGGTCATTATAGTCATAAGGATCGTCGCCCACTGACTTTCGTCCATCAAAGTCCACATTAAGATGATAGTCTACTTGCCCTTTGTAATAGGTGATTCCTTCATTCAGATCAGCAAGTGCTGTAGGAATATCTTGCCCCATTCCCATCACCTGTTTCAAAACCCCTACTAGCTGCTCTTCCTGAGGTGATTTTGGAGAATATTTTTCCAAATCTTCGATAGAATAAAACTCTTTGCCCAATTCCTTTTGAATGTTTTGGTGGGCCATGCTTACAAACTGTTCGATTTGCTCCAATTGAGGAAGTCCCTCCTTAGCTTCTGGAAGTTTGGAATCCAATTCAGCTTTTGCGGCTTTCTGATAGTCCTCATCCCCGATATTCAATCGGATGATTCTGGCTATTTCCATCTGTTCGTGGTAGGATTCCCCGAGGAAATTATACCCATGAATATCATCTATATAGCCATTTCCGTCATTGTCAATTCCATCGCCAAGAATTTCTTTGGGATTTACCCAAAGCACATCTTTAATATCCTCGTGATTGAGGTCGATTCCGGAATCAATTACTGCTACAATGACTGGTTGGCCTTTTCTTTTCTTCAAAAGCTCTTCATAAGCCCTGTCCACACTCATGCCAGGGACAGTATCTTTTGCCATATCCAAATGACCCCAACGTTTGGTTTCATTTTCGGACAACTCGGAGATTCTGGGAGAAATATTGGAGTATGAGAGCGGGGGTGCGGTAATCACAGCCGTGGAGCTGCAAGCCATGACCAGCAGCCAAATACTCAGGCTTGCCAGTGATTTAAACAGGGATTTAATCATGTGCTAAAGATAATTTGATAGGAAAGAAGATTGAATAATGTGCTGTTAAATTTGGTGAAGCCAGACTAGGGACAACATAGATTTTGCTAAAAAACCATTCCATTCCACTTTATTTCAACCTAAAAACTCCAGGTTGAGATTCTATATAGAGGTTTTTGAGTGCGGGGAGTTCTTCCAGTAGATTTTCGAATATTCCTTCTGGATCAATCACTACCTCAGGCTTTTGTATGGTAAGATTTTGGAAGATTTTAGCTTTCTGTTCGAGGGTTTTTTCCGATTCCAAATAGGCTTTTGTCAAATTGAAATTCAAAAATGGTCCTCCGAGAGAGTTTGTTAAATATGGGCTGGAGTCATTGGCAAGAACCATAATTTTCTGGTTTGAATCACTTTTATTCGTGATTTGCTTTGCGACAAAATAACTCGATTGAGAATTCAGCTGCACTTGCAAAAACCACCATCCACCAATCGGCAGCCCAAACAATAGAATCAAAAAGGCCAATTTTCCGATCAATCCCCTTCCGATATTCAGGAAAAATTGGGTGATCAAAAAAGTCAATCCAGGAATAAAAATTAAGAGCTGATAGGTGGCTTGTCTTTTAACGAGAAAAAACTCCGCCAAAGAAACAATGAGCCAGAGAATGATCATTTGTCGTTGCTTTTGCTGATTGATCGTGGATCCTCTCAACACCGCGCTGTAGAAATAGCCCACCAAAGCCAAAATCAAAGGGAATGCCGCCAAAATGGCCCAAGTTTCAAAGGATTGATATCGGTATTTTCCATAGGTGAAAATCATAGGAAAAATTTGGAGCGTCTCGTCCAAACCATTATTCCAAAAGAAAAACACCAAAATCAGAAGAAGCGGAAGGAAAAATCCGATCAAGGACAAAAGAAGTTGTCTGAAGGAAAATCCACTGATAGCTATCCCTGTAAAAATCATATAAGGTAAGAAAATAGCAAAGTTTAAATGAAAGCCTGCGGCAATACCACCGTAGATCCCTATCAAGAGCGTGGATTCGCTGGTTTCTTTTTGAAGGACGGTCTGGGAAAAAAGCTGGCCAATCGCCAAAACAAGAAATGTACTGCCCAACAAGGCAGGTGACAATCCAACCATATCAAAAGAAAGGTGGAAAAGTGCTGCCATGATAATCGCAGGGAGATAGGTGTTTTCCTCAAAAACCCGATAGCGGATCAAAACGATATTCCAGTGAATTATCTGAAAGAGAACAAGTAGTCTTCCAATTAGCTCATAGGCCAGCTCACTTCGTCCAAAAAGCAAGTCGACAAAGGCGAAAAAACCGGCAGAAAGCGGTCCCGTATCATCTATTATATCCTGATAAAGAAAGAATCCATCGCTTAGTCGTTCTCCTAAAACCATCCAAAGCAGACGCGGTTCTGTGATAGGGAAATTGAAAAATGCCAGCATCAGGATTGCAAGAAAAATCAGGTAGACAGCTACCCCGATAAGTCTAAATGGATCGTTTACTTTGAAAAAACTTAACAAGGTTTCTGAGCGAGATTGTTTGGATTGGGTCGAAATTAAAGCTTGCCCAAGTATTTCGCTAAATTTGTACCACAAATACTTCACATGGAAAGCAAAAGACAACAAAAA
>CAYTXN010000071.1:9630-12203 GCA_964441195.1 uncultured Limnohabitans sp. | reverse complement strand
AGCCAAAAGAACGAAGAAAAAGAAAAACCTATCCTAAATTCAAAACCAAATTATATGATTAATATCTGCTGATTTAATTATTCAAATTCAGAATTTAATTCTGAATTTTTAAGTTCTGAAAGATTTAATATAAGCTGTCCTTGGAAGCGGAAACGAAGGCCATTTCCAGTAAATTAGGATACATTTCGACTACGGTCAATGTGACAATCGGTACTTATGAGACAGCCTCTAGGTTTTAAACTTATCAAAATCGGTTCGAGCTATTTGCAATGGATTAAAATTAGGTTGGATCTTGAGACTTATAATCCCAATCTCTTTACCTTCTAACTATTCAAAACCTCTAAAACCCGTTCAGGTGTAAATGGTAAATGCCGAAGTCTTTTGCCCGTTAGTTTCAAAAATGCATTGGCGATAGCTCCCGCCACCATCGGAGTGGATGTTTCTCCCACGCCAACAGGATCTTCTGTTGAATCGATTAAGAAGGTTTCAATGGAATCCGGGCAGTCTTCCATTCTTAGGATTTGATAATCATTGAAATTTGATTGCTGAACCTTCCCGTTTTCAATCGTGATTTGCTCTTTGAGCACGCTGCTCATTCCCATCAAAATTCCTCCTTCCATCTGTGCTTTCACATTGTCCGGCTGAACGATGATTCCGGCATCCAGTGCAATCCAAAAATGATGAACCTTGATTTTTCCAGTGCTGCGGTCCAATGAGATTTCGCATATTCCAGTTCCCATGGAATCATGTTCTACAAAAGACACTCCTTTGGCCCGGCCCTCAGCAATCGGCCCATTCCAATCGGCCATTTCACTGACTTTTTCTAAAGTGGCCAAAGCTCGTGGAGATTTTGACATCAATGTCCTGCGAAAACTTACCGGATCGATTTTTTGATCATAGGCGATTTCATCCAGCATACATTCAATCGCAAACTTATTGGCGCCATGCCCTACGGATCGCCAATGCTTGATACGAATTCCATGTGATGCCTCACGCCAATCCGCAATCTGATTTGGAATATCATAGTGATCATTCTGAACTCCGCTCGCAACAAGATTTCCGCCATCACCAATAACGGTATGCGAAAAGCTTGTCAGGTTTCCTTGGGAATCTACGCCTGCATTTAACCGCTGCAGAGAAAGTGGACGAAAAGCTCCATACCCAAGATCATCTTCTCTCGTCCAGATCAGTTTTACAGGAAGTGGAGCCATTTCCTTCGCCAGAATTGCACATTCTTCCACGAAATCATTCATACTCCTCCTTCCAAATCCGCCTCCCAAGTATTGTAAATGAATGTTTACATCCTTGTGGGGAAGGCCCAAGACTTCGGGAACTCCTAATTTTGGATCAATACCCTGCTGACTTCCAACCCAAACATCCGCCTTTTTTCCATCCGGTGAAACTTGTATCACCGCATTCAAGGGTTCCATCTGTGCATGGTACACATAGTCATTTTTGAAATCCAAACTGTAAGTTTTGGCAGCTTTTTGCATCCCCGCAGATACGTTCCCTTTTTCCAAGACGATTTCGCCCCGCTCTTTTTGATCTGCTATTTTTTCATATTCAGAATAGATTTCCTGCGAATTAAAACCTGTGGCTTGGGCTTCGCTCCAATCTATTTTTAATCGTTTTTTAGCGATCAAAGCCTGTTCAAGACTATTTGCTACGATGCCGATGGCGTAGTCAAAAGAGACAATTTTCAATACGCCATCAAGTCCTGCAATTTCAGATTCATTGCTTAGCGTAGGTTTGGACCCGTGAAGATTGCCTCTTTCCAATACCCCATAAACCATATCAGGCAAGCGAATATCTATCGCAAATTGTGCCATGCCGTTAACCTTTGAAGGGATCTCGGTTCTGGGAATTTCCTTTCCAATCAATCTAAATTCTTTGATGGCTTTAATCTGATCTGCTGTGAATTCAGGGATAGCCTCAGGTATTTTTAAAAATGGAACCAACTCCCCGTAACTTATTTCCTTGCCACTGTTTTCATGCTTCACCACACTATTGGCAGTTGTCAACTCAGAAACCGGAACGTTCCAATGCGTCGCTGCTGAATGCATCAACACATAGCGAGCCTGAGCTCCTGATTTTCGCATGAGGTGGTAGTTGCTTTTGGTAGTTCTGCTTCCCACCGTAAACATCATCTTGGAACCCGGTGCCCAACCCGGAGAACCATAAATATCCAATTCCTGAGGGGAGAATTCTACCTTCACTTTGGACCAATCGGCATCCATTTCCTCAGCCAAAATGACTGGCAAAGAAGTCATAGATCCCTGTCCCATCTCGGCGGCAGGATTATAAATAGTGATCTCCCCATCTTCGGTGATTTGTACCCATGCGGTGATCGGATGCTTCTCCAGCTGTTCACCAATTTTCTTTTCGTCAGAGCAAGAGATGATCAAGGGCAACATCCCGGATGCCCCGAAAAAAAGTGCTATTCCACTGCTGGATTTCAAAAATTCTCTTCGGGATACGGAAGTTGTTTTAGTAGACATAATCGGGTTTATGAAAGGGTTATTCAGCGGCGATTGAGGATTTGGAAGCGATTTCTACTGCCTTAATGATTCGCA
>CAYTXN010000071.1:3606-9530 GCA_964441195.1 uncultured Limnohabitans sp. | reverse complement strand
ACCCAAAGCAAAGAGGTTCCCTCAGGTACTTCAACCGTATGTTTTTTGGAATTGATATCGAGTGTATAAGAGGCCATAGTATTGAAATTTATGACCTTAAGATAAAGCTATTTAAGCTGGTAGCGGTAAAAATTTATGTCTTTTTGATTAGTGGGGAACTGATTTCGAAGCAAGATACCAGCTGGTGGATGGTGCTTGTTGGGCGAAAGTTTTATTGATCAGCCCGGCTTTTATTTTTCCAAAATTCCGAAGCTTCGTTTTCCAATTTTTCCAGCCTCGTATAATAATCCGGAAACTCCTTTAAATGAGCCCATGCGATCTTTCCCGTCAGTTTTTTATCATTATTTGTAACATTGGTTTCTGGATACCTTGTCCCATGTTCCATTTCAATATTTACTCCTTTTGTGAATTCATCCAGGTTTACTTCATCCCAATTGATGCCGAGATCATTTCCGATTTCCTCAGCATTCTGTGTGCTAAACTTTTTCATTCTAGTTTGTTTTTAATTAGAGAAATGTCAGCTAGCGAAAACCGAACTTTAAAGTTTTAGAAATTATAGATTGCATTTCGCTTTTCAATAAAGGAACTCAGCATAGGTACGGGCAAAGTTCTGCCAAAGGTCGGTGTCGTGGATTTGCCAAAGAACCTTCCCCACCATTAAGATCAAGAATACCGTGAGATAGGGTGTGTAGTTGTTTTTCTTCGCCAAGTCCACTCCCAGCAATGTACCGACAATCACCAGTTCAAGTACATCTGTCACACTTATAGCAGTATAAAGTGAGAGATCAAAACTCGCTATCAGACCACGACCCACACCCGGACCGATAGCCAAAATACCCGTAGCAATCATATACCGCATATGGGCGGATGGGGTTTTACGATAGGCCATCGCTAATGCCCAAAAAATCGCAAAGCTTACCAAACCGCGGATATCCAGCGCCATGACACCGAGGTTGAAGACTTCAGGGACATTACCCAAACCCCGCCAATATCCTCCTCTGCCCACCAGAAACAATGAGATTATAATCATGGGTCCAAGGACAAAGGATACTTTACCGATGCTTCGATGCAGTTTTGCCTTTTTATAATAGATCAGCATTGGCTGTACCACCAAAAGAGTTAGCCAGGTCATCAAGAGTGCTCCGTGGATATGGATTACGGTGGTGGAGTTTTCAAAATTAGGGAAATGACTGGTGTACGTGTCATAAAACCCCCACTGCACACCGATCATAATGAGTACTATAAACAGTGCCGAAATCCGGTACACGTTGTTGGTCGATTGGAGGCTGAGCATGGCTGGAGGTTTTAGATGTCCAAACTAATCTATTGAAATTCTTTCAGTTGTGAAAAGATTTTAAATTTTTATTTGGTGCTTTAACTAAAGCTTAGACTAATCTTTTGTTGAAAAATAGGTTCGGGAAATAGAGATTTTGCCCGAAAATTTTGGCGATGCATTGCAGGGGAATAAAATTACAAACAGCGTCAATTGAACTTCTAAGCTAGAAGAAGAAGACTACGCCTAGTTTGCCGAGGCCGCCTTCCCGACTGTGTTCAGATTATTTCTCTATGATGTTTTTATAAATCGAGCCGTCTTTCATAATTAGCAGAAAATTTGTTTCGGGGTTATCTACTAATTTTATGTCTTCTAATGGGTTTCCGTCCACAATAATTAAATCGGCATAAGCACCTTCAGTTATTTCACCCAATTTCCCTTTTTGATAGGGGTCTCTTTTTCCGCTCATTCGTAATAATTCCGCATTGGTGGAAGTTGCCATTTTTAGAATTTCAAATGGTGTATACCAACGTGTCATTACAGATAATTTGCTTCCCTGTTGTGAGGCTACTTTAGGGTCGAATAATATGTCGGTTCCCCAAGCAGTTTTAATATTATATTTTTTAGCTAATTCATACGCCATATCCGTTCCATTATTCATTTCAATTTGCTTTAAACGGTTAGAGGAACCTTCAGCAAAACTTGATTTCCCGGTGTCTAAAAAAGGTTGTAAACTCCACCAAATTCCTTTTTCTGCCATTAGTTTTACAGTTTCTTCATCGGCAAGTTGCCCGTGGTCTATACATTTCACGCCTGCTTCAATGGCCGTTTTTATGGCAAGTGGTGTATAGGCGTGAACAGTTACATAGGTTCCCCAATTTTCTGCTGCTGATACGGCCGCTTTAAATTCTGCTTCAGTATATTGTGCTACGTCCAATGGGTCATAGTTTGATGATACGCCTCCACCTGCCATCAATTTTATTTGTGTTGCGCCTTGACGTAATTGTTCTCTGGTTCGCATTAATACATTGTCTGCGCCATCTGCAACAGCAACCATTCCGTTTCTTTCAGCATATGAAAGTTCTCCTATTTTACGAGGGACATCGGTGGGCAGTCCAAAATCTCCGTGTCCGCCTGTTTGTGAAATAAATGCGCCACTTGAATAGACTCTTGGTCCTATGACCAAGCCCATATCAATGGCTTTTGCAAGTGTTAATGAGCCTCCTCCTAAATCTCTTACAGTTGTGAAGCCTCTTAATAATTGTTTTTCAGAGGCTTTAGCCGCCATTAAATTAAGCATCGCAAAATCGCTCACCATTGCTTGCATCTGTGGAACGCTTTCGAATAATAGATGTACATGAGCATCGATTAAACCAGGCATTAAAAATTTACCTTGTCCGTCAATAATTTGAGTTGCCCCACTTCGGTCAGTAGCGATCGCATTAGTAGAGATTTTGGCAATGATATTGTCTTCTATCAGTACATTACCTTTTAGGGTTTTTTGGTCTTTGCCATTAAAAATTTCCACATTATTGATGAGTATTTTTGTGGGTTTTACTTGTGCAAATAGTGTTGGGCTTATTTGTACTAGCAATGCCAAAATGATTATTGATAGTTTCATATTTTGTTGATTTTTTTGATTCAAGTTGTTTATAAAAAGTTTGTCAGAACCTGCACACAACTTGTTTATTCATTCACTTTTATCCTCTCTATTAACCCGTGCTGGACAAATGTCTAGTTCTTCTTTCCCCGGCACCCACCCTCACACCGTCTTCTGTGTAAAAAGAAGCGGCAGCTTTGGCATCTCCTTGGTTCCATGCTTCAAGGAACAGTTCTATTTCTTTGTAAATAGCTTGTTCTTCTTTCTCGTTCAAAATTTTTCCTCCTTTTTGATCTGGTTGTTGTTCGCAGGAAATTATTAAAAATAGAAATGGTAATAGAATGCGATTTGCAAGTTTCATAGCATACCAAGTTTTAATTGTTTTTTTGCGAGCTTTAAGATTAGATTTTAATTTCGTTTTATGTATATCCGCTTTCTTACCAGTAAACCCTATTAAATATCGTTTGAAGTTCCTTAGAACATGCTGTGGACCGTCGACCGTCGTCTGTGGACGATTAGCCGCAACTTCTAAAGCATATTTCTTAATTACTGGCAGGATTGCGGATAATCAGATTTCGTTTATAGAAGTTCCACAAAATCACCAACCCCGCTCCTCATTTCCTTTGGCAAAGAGTTGATTTCCAGTATTTATTGAGCATCTGTCATAGCATAAATTTAGAGTAATTTGACAATCTATGAAACCAGTCAGATGAATTTGACCCGGGTTATGGAAGTGAGCAGATTTTCTCCAGCGGGGGCAAGTTGGGTAGGGAGGTTGATCGAACTGCAAATTCGAAAAGAAATTAGGCTTAGGCCAGCTTACATGGGAGGAAAATCACACACAGCTTCAATGGAACTACAAGGCTCTCCTAGGCCAACGTCAAGCTACTCACAGCTTGGGAACATCAATCCCATTTCTTTTTTACCTTGTACGTATTCTGTATATCTGCTTTCTTACCTGTAGTCATTGAAAATAAGGTTTGAAGTCCGATGAGACGAGCTGAGGTCCGATAGCTATCGGACTATGGACAGTCGTCTGTCGACGATTATCCGCTAATTTTAAAGTTAATTTTAGCATACTGGCAACATTTCGGATAATCACATTTAGTAGTCATCCAACACAAAAAGAATCCATGAATCTAGCGGCCATCGATATCGGTACCAATTCCATCCATATGATCATTGTTAAAGTCACCTCCAGACACAGTTATCGAGTGTTGGTTCAGGAGAAGGAAATGGTCAAACTGGGTGTCGGCGTGTTTGCCAACAAGGTGATCGGACAGGAAGCATTTGACAATGGGCTGAAAACCATTTCCAGATATGTCCAGCTTGCCGATCAATATGGGGTGGAACATATCATCACTGCTGCTACCTCAGCCACCCGTGAAGCCAAAAACGGTAGGGAATTTTTGGACAGATTGATCCAGGATGTGGGATTGTCACCGCAGCTGATCTCTGGGAAAGAGGAATCCAGATTGATTTTTTTGGCGGTAAACAAAGTCATAAACATAGGAAATGAAAATGCCATGGTCCTGGATATCGGTGGTGGCAGTACTGAAGCAGTGGTAGGAAATCGGGAAGAAGTGCTTTTCAAAAGCAGCATGAAACTGGGTGTCTTGAGACTCTTGGACCGGATAGGAAATCAGGATCCCCTGGACAAAAAACAGCAAAAAGATCTGAAAGAACATATTCGTTCCATTGCCAAGAAAATCATCCCGAAAGCTTCAATGATGGGTTTTTCTAAGGTAGTAGGCACTTCAGGCACTATCCGAACTTTGGGAGAGGCGGCTTTGGCGATGAACGATAAAAACATCATCAATTCAGTCAATGCTGAAGTGGTTAAAGTAAAAGACCTTGAAAAAATCGTCCATAAGCTCGTAGTACTTGATCCGGGGAAAAGATCAGACATTTCAGGCATCAATCCCAATCGCGTAGATGCCATCCATCTGGGTGGACTTTTGCTGTTGGAATTGTTGAAAATGGCCAAAGTGGATGAAATTACCCTGTCGGACGCCTCCCTGAGAGACGGATTGATCATCGACTATATTGAGAAAAATGGCCAGAAACTAGACCGGCTGGAGCAGGGTAAAGATGTCCGGGAAAGCAGTTCACTGATGATGGCCATGCGATATGATACTGATATCGAGGAGAAAAAGCATATTTCGAAGTTGGCGCTTCAGCTTTTTGACCAACTGAAGGCCCTGCATGGCCTGGAGGATTCAAGCCGGGAATTGCTTCACCATGCAAGCCTGATTTATGATATCGGGCAGTTTGTGAATTTTAAGGATTTCCATAAGCATTCCAGGTATTTGATTTTGAGGGGAAGGCTGAGGGGTTTCAACAATGATGAACTGACACTATTAGCCCATCTGTCCAGATACCACAGGAAATCTGGTCCAAGAAAACGTCACAAAAAATTCAATAAGCTGGATAAGAATTTGAGAAGATTGGTCAAAGGACTTTCAGGGATTTTAAGGGTTGCGGTGGGATTGGATAAGACCAAAAACCAATGGGTGGAAAACCTCTATTGTATTTCTTCAGCAGAAAAACTGACCATCAAGCTATTCGGGGAAGAAAGCCTGGATCTGGAAATCTGGGAAGCGCAGCGTTTTTCGGATACCCTGGGAGAATTTTTGGGATTGGAAGTGGAAATTGTCAAAGGTTGAAGTAGGGGCAATTACCGGAACAGAGGATAAGAGGCCAATCTTGTAATAAACGAAAGCGACTATTTCGACTAATGCAAGCAAACTTTACTCAGAGCGGGATTATCTAATCTCTCATTTGATTGTCAAATCCCAATTCTGAGCGGGACAGATTGCTAAAAAATATATGTTGAACGCTGGGTGTTGTCTGTCGCAGGGTGTAGGTTCTATCACCCGATTATTAATGCCAATTTTAAATTAAGTTTTTTCATCATCCAGATATTGAAATCAACGAATTACAAATTCAGATTAATAGTAAGGCAGGATCGAGCCTAAGAAAAGCTTCAATGAAGATTTTTAGCGAGAGGCCGGATTGCAGGGCAGGAAAACTACGCCTAGTTCAACCCCT
>CAYTXN010000071.1:0-3506 GCA_964441195.1 uncultured Limnohabitans sp. | reverse complement strand
TTTTTAGCGAGAGGCCGGATTGCAGGGCAGGAAAACTACGCCTAGTTCAACCCCTTAGTGATTACTAATCGAAGGCTGTATAAACTAAGCTCAGTGGGGAGTATTTTGAACAACACTAATTACATAAGTATTACATAATTATCAAAATTAAGTACATTACCAGTAAGCTATTGATATAAGTTACTCCTGCTACTATGCCAATATACATGGACAGACATGATGTTTCTGAATCTGTTACAGCAGAACATGTTGCGCAATTGCACAAAGAGGACCTGAAAATTCAGGATACTTTTGGCTGTAGAGGCTTGACTTATTGGTTTGATGATAAAAGAAAGACTGCTTTTTGTCTGGTTGAAGCACCGAATGAACAAGCAATAAGGGATATGCACGATACCGCGCATGGACAGATTCCCCACAGCATCATTGAAGTAGATGCTGGAATCGTAGAATCATTCTTAGGAAGGATAGAAGACCCGAAAAAAAACCAAGACGGTATATTAGGAAGTATTGATGACCCTGCATTCAGAACGATTATGGTCCTAGCAAAAGCATCCTCGTTTTCAGAATTTAGCAACGTGCATCAAACTACAGATTCATTAACAGCGTATTTCGAAGCTATTCAACAGGTGCTTATGGCCAATGATGGAAGAGTAGTTAGAGAAACTAAAGATCTTTTTACTGTATCATTTGAATCCGTATCAAGAGCCATTGCTGCATCTTTAGAGATAAAGTCAACATGTCAAGAGTTGCAAATTGATCCGTTCTCATCAAAAATTGGCCTGAGCGCAGGTGTGCCTGTTACCGAAAAGAAATCAATTTTTGAGGATACCATAAACTTGGCGGAGCGTATCTGTGCAATAATACCCGGTGATATTATAGTCTCGGCAGAAGTGGCTGAGCTTGCACTCAGTGAAAATATAAACACATTTAGCAATGCTCAGAACTTTGTGATTTTGAAGTCTCATGAAGAACAATTGATCACTCAGTTGATGGATTTTATAGATTCATCTTTGAGTGATTCAAATTTGAAAGTAGATGACTTCAGCAAACCGGCTGGGTTAAGCAAATCCCAACTTTATCGTAAATTAAAAACACTCACGGGTAAATCACCCAATACTTTTTTAAAAGACTATCGATTAAAAAAAGCCCTAGCATTGCTCAATAAAAATAGTGGCAACGTTTCAGAAATTGCTTTTGAAACTGGTTTTTCCAGCCCTTCTTATTTTTCAAAGTGCTTTCATAAAAAATATGGACATTCTCCATCAGAATATTTACCAGCCAATGCCTAATTAGTTTTTTAGCGGTTAAAGATTCAATTGAACCAAGATTACATGCCTTTGAATTAAATGTGATAGGCATTGGCGGCTCTAGCTTATACATTTGAGTTTATTAACAACTTTTAAATAAACTACTATGAGCAAAAGCAAAAGTCTTTTTGAAAACTTAGGAGGTACCTCAGGGATCACTGCCATTGTGGATGACGTGGTAGAGGCACACATGAATAACCCTGCAATCAGTGCAAGGTTTTTACCTTATAAAGATCAGCCAGAACGCCTGGCTGTCATCAAGAAACACACGGTTGATTTTTTTTCGGCTGGAAGTGGTGGACCGGTCACTTATACCGGTAGAGATATGCCGACGGCACACCGAGAAATGAATATCACCGCTGCAGAATACCAGCACACGGTGGATGATATCATGCAGGTTTTAAACAAACATAAGATTGATGAGCAATCGCAGGTCAATGTGCAGGCTATCCTGAGTTCATTAAAAGATTCGATTGTAGGTAAATAGTTTTAGCAACCCTTAAAATAGAAATTATGACAACCTTAGTCAGAGATCTTGAAGCTGCTGTTATTGAAAAATTCGTAACCCTGCTCAGGGGTACAATAATAATGCCTGCTGACAAAGCATATGACGATACCCGTAGAGTATATAATGCCATGATTAATAAACATCCGGGTATGATTGTGAAATGTGTGGATGTTGCGGATGTAATGCACGCTGTGAATTTTGGAAGGGACAACAATTTACTGGTTGCAGTGCGGGGTGGCGGGCATAATGGTGGTGGACTGGGGCTTTGTGAGGATGGTTTGGTAATAGACCTTTCGGGTATCAAATTCGTTTTGGTGAACAAGAAGAATAATACAGTGAAAGTTGGTGGTGGAAATCTTTGGGGTGAAGTAGATCATGCCACGCATCCATTTGGATTGGCAGTACCCGCCGGAATCATATCTACTACAGGAGTAGGAGGTTTGACACTAGGAGGAGGGATTGGCTATTTATCAAGAAAGTACGGACTCACCATTGATAATCTTCTGGAAGCAGATATGGTACTAGCCGATGGATCGTTTGTTACGGTCAATGCTACTGAAAACACAGATCTGTTTTGGGCCATCCGTGGAGGTGGAGGAAATTTCGGAATTGTAACTTCATTTACTTTTCAGGCACACCCAATTACAAATGTATATGGTGGACCCACGCTATGGCCTATTGAACAAACTCAGGAGATTATGGAATGGTACAACAAGTTTATCCAAGATGCGCCGGACGAATTAAATGGGTTTATTGCCACCATGATTATACCAGGGCCTCCCTTTCCTGAATCCTTACATCACAAACAATTTTGTGGTATAATCTGGTGTTACCTAGGTGATGAAAGCAAAGCTGAAGAACTATTCAAGCCAATAATGGACCTCAATCCGGTATTTGCGCATGTAGGCACAATGCCCTATCCTGCTATACAATCTATGTTTGACGGATTGCTACCCCCAGGGCTGCAATGGTACTGGAGGGCTGATTTCTTTGATGATTTGGGAGCCGATGCCAGTGAAAAACACCTGGAGTTCGGTTCAAAAATCCCAACCCCGCTATCCCAAATGCACATGTATCCCATTAGTGGTGCTGCAAGTCGGGTTGCCAACGATGCAACGCCTTGGGCTTATAGGGATGCGAAATATGCAGGGGTTATCGTAGGCGTAGATCCAGATCCTGCCAATGCTGAAAAAATCACTACCTGGTGTAAAGATTACTGGAATGCACTTCATCCTTATTCTTCGGGTGGCGCTTACTTGAATTTTATTATGGATGAAGGAGAGGAGCGGATAAAAACAAGTTATAAAGATAACTACGCACGGCTTTCAAAAATTAAGAGGCAATACGATCCTGAAAATCTTTTTAAAGTAAATCAGAATATAAAACCTAAATAAAGTGAAAGAGGTAGTTGTTTTTTACTGTCATCCGAGTAATTTTTCTGAGGCATAAAATAGTGGGTTTATAGGCTATTTAAGGTGATTTTTCTTTTTTTCTCAAAATAACCACCTGTTCACTTCCAAAAATATCCAGTTGTACTATTTCTGGATTTCGTTCATTTGCAGCCAGGCAGTTGGGAAACAACGCCTAGGCCGACGCCAAACTACACTCAGAGGGGGAAAATCACACCCAGCTTCAATGGAACTACAAGGCTAAATGAAGTAGACTACGTCTAGCGGGGAATTTATTTTTTG
>CAYTXN010000070.1:10930-12375 GCA_964441195.1 uncultured Limnohabitans sp. | reverse complement strand
TATCGCTTGGCATGGCTGGAAGATATGGTGCCATGGCAGATGACCCAGCAGCATAAAACCATCACGGAGGCTTTGGAAACGCCAACCACAACAGGCGAAGATATTTATCTGCTGAATTATTTTAAGCCATTGATTGATGAGCATGCTGTGGATATTATTCATCCCGACTTGGCTTCCTCAGGAGGTTTGCTGGAGACCAAAAGAATCGGGGATTATGCAGAAGAAAAAGGCATTTCTATGGCCATGCATCAGGCTGGTACTCCAGTGTCGTTTATGGCGAGTGTCCATTGCGCAGCGGCAACACAAAACTTCCTGTCCTTAGAACACCATTCAGTGGATATTCCTTGGTGGGAATCTATGTTCACCATGGTTGGCGGAGGAAAAATGATCGACAAAGGCTATGCGCCCGTGCCACTTACCGCACCGGGTTTGGGTATAGAAATCAACGAAGAAGTCGTCAAAGCCCACTTGCATAAATCTGATTCCAGCTATTTCGCTCCAACGGACGAATGGAACGAAAAGCGATCGCATGATCGACTTTATAGCTAAACCCAGTTCAATCTCCTCTTGACATTTGTCTGGAAGGGATTGCCTTTTAACCTCTTTTCATCCTCAAAGAATTAAAAATTGAAGCCATTTACAAAAGCGTTCCTCGGCATTTCTGTCTTAATTTCCATTGGCTTGATTTACTCGATTTCCAGCCAATTACATACTGTCACAGGAATACTCACAGTAGCCTTCCTTTTACTTCTCAGCATCTATTTTCAGAAAGTTGAAAGTTTAAAAGGCTACAGCTTTCCGGTTGTGATTTTTGGAATGGTGGCACTTGGGATGTTTTTTCCAAGCTATTTTCAGGAATACGACGGGTATAAATTCTCCAATCTGATCACTCCATTGATCCAACTGATCATGTTTGGGATGGGAGCGACATTGAGTTTGAAAGATTTTGCTGAGGTGGTCAAAAGCCCAAAATCCGTGGGTATTGGAGTTTTGGCTCAGTTTTCAATTATGCCTTTAATCGGATTTGGATTAGCTAAGTTTAGTGGCTTGGAGCCTGAAATCGCCGCTGGAATTATCTTGGTAGGTTGCTCCCCGAGTGGGACTGCTTCCAATGTGATGGCATTTTTAGCCAAAGCAAATGTGGCACTTTCGGTGACCTTGACTTCAATCACGACTCTTCTCGCTCCATTGGTGACTCCGCTTTTAATGAAGTTACTGGCAGGAGAATTTATCGAGATCGACTTGGTAAAGATGATGTGGGATATTTTTAAGATTATCCTGCTGCCGGTAGGAGCAGGATTGATTGTGCATCGTCTTTTGGGCAAAAACACCAAATGGCTGGACAACTTACTTCCTCTGATTTCAATGTTTGGAATTGCGGTGATCATCCTGGTGATTACAGCAGCGGGCAGGGATAGCCTACTTGAAATCGGTCCGCTGTTGAT
>CAYTXN010000070.1:3072-10830 GCA_964441195.1 uncultured Limnohabitans sp. | reverse complement strand
GGAGCCGGGAGGAAAGTAACCAAGCTTAACAATCATTGAGCAAGATTATCTAACGAAAAATTAAGAATATACAGACTTGGTATTTGAAGATTTATTGGGTTAAACTAGTAAAGTACAAACTATTATATATCCTTTTTTCTGTTTAATTGCTGTAAAACTCTGCCTTCCTTCCATCATTCAAATTACTTATCCATCTCCTGATATATCTCTACCTTTGTAAAAATTATAAAGAGGCATCAATGAAGCGGATTAACGAATACAAAAAACTTTTTAATGTAGAAGGTCCCATTGACCTTAAGCAACTGAAAACCACCTATCGAACGCTGGTAAAGGAATGGCATCCGGATAAATTCCAAGCGGGTGACGAAAAAGCACTGGAAGCTGAAGAGAAAAGCACCAAAATTATTGATGGCTATCATTTCTTGGTGAGCATCGCTCCGGAAACTACTGAAGCCAATCTGGAAGAATATTCTAAGACGATCACCCAATCAGGAATCGGAGATTTTCATTATAAGAATCAAGTTCTTGAAATCACCTTCCTGGATGGGAGTACTTACGAGTACTTTGGAGTGTCAAAAAATATCTACACTAAGTTTCTCAATGCTGACAATGCCTATCGCTTTGCCAGAAGGAATATCCTAAGCGATCACCTGTACCGCAAGTCTAAAAAGACGTTGGAGACGGCATAAGTTTCCAATGAAAGAGAACAAAAAAGAGCTGAGGGAAATATCCATCAGCTTTTTTTGTTCTCTTTGGAAGTTCTTTTCAATTGTTAGAAAATCAACTCGGCTCAATATGGATCAACACATGTCCAAGTTGCGGGATTTCTTTGCAAAGCGTGTCTTTGAGCTTATGAGCGATGTCGTGTCCTTCTGTCACTGTCAAATCTCCTCTGACATGAGCATGTAAATCGACGTGATAGGTCATGCCTGCCTTCCGGATAAAGCACTTTTCGGTTCCTTCAATTCCCTCGACTTTCAGAGAAATGTCTCGAATCTCCTGTGTCAGTTCGCTAAAGTTGTTTTCATCCATCACTTCTCCAAGAGCTGGTCTGAATATCCCATAGCAGTTGTAGAGAATAAATCCGCAAGCTACCAAAGCGGCATAGTCATCAGCTACTTCAAATCCTTCTCCACCAAAAATGGCGATCGAAATACCAATAAATGCTGCCACCGAGGTAATAGCATCTGCCCGATGATGCCAAGCTTCAGCTTTTAATGAAGAGCTTTTAAGCTTTTTGCTTCGGCTCATGACCACCTGATAGGAGATTTCCTTCCATAAAATAATCCCCGCTAATACATACAAGGTCCAAAATGCAGGAAGTGCATGCGGGGATTGAATATTTTTAATTGCTTGCCAAGCAATGGTGAAGGCAGAGATTATGAGAAATGCCACGACCAAAAATGTGATCAAAGGTTCAGCTTTACCATGTCCATAGGGATGGTTTTCATCGGCGGGTCGCTCTGCATATTTCAAACCGATGAGCACCAAAAAGGAGGAGAAAATATCTACAGTGGACTCAATTCCATCAGCGATCAATGCATAGGAATTTCCGAAAATCCCAGCCAGAAATTTAATTGCCGCCAGAAGAGCATTCGTCAGAATGCTAAAAATGACTGTTCGGATGGCAAGATTTGGCTTGGGCATACCTCAAAAGTAGGGATTCTAAAATTAGAGGCTGAAATGAAAAGTATGAATGGTGAAGTCTGAAGTCTTTAATATGAATATTCGAAATTCGGCCAGTTGAGGAAATTAGAATGGCGAATGTCGAGGATATTCGTCCACAGACCACTGACGACAGTTTACAACTAGTGATTTTGGACGATAATCCTGCTTTCATATTGGTACTGGTAAGAAAGTGGATAATCAGATTATTTTAAAATCGATTTATATATAGGTCATATTTTAAAGTAAATATCGAACATCGAATTTTGAATGATGAATGTCGAAAAACCCGCAATCCCAAATCAAACCCTGCCTTTTCTCCCCAACCAATACAAGCCTGATCCAATCGCGATAAACAAAGCAGTCATCCAGATTGAGCGCTCACTTACTTGCATCATTAGCCACAGGCAAGCCAAAATTCCCAGAATAGGAATGGTATAGCCACCTCTCAAAATAAACCGACCATCTCCAATAAACTGTGAACGGAGTCTAGGAATTGCAGCACAACTCATGATATAAAGAAAAAGTCGGGACAAAACCGTCATAGCTGCTAATACAGTAAAGGATCCGAAAGCAGAGAGCAAAAAGGCGGAGACCCCAAAGAAAATCACGGAATTAGCAGGGGTGAGGAACTTGGAATGAACTTCACCAAACCACTGGGGAAGGGATTTTTCCAATGAAAGTGCGTAAGTCAACCGAGTGGATGAAAACATTGCCCCGAGCAAATTAGCAATGACAGAGGCAGCCACGCCAATCATCAAAATCACCGCTCCAGCATTTCCAAAAAGCGATGCAGAAGCATCCAAAAGCGGGGTTTTGGAATCAGCCAAATTCGGAACTGCTGCCTGCGTGACCAATTGAATCAGCATGTATAGTACCGCAACTACTGCAAGGCCAAGAAGCAAACCCAGAGGCATATCCCGCTCAGGTCGCTTAGCCTCACCTGCCGGAACCACCGCTCCTTCAAAACCAACAAATGCATAAATTAAAAGCAAGGCAGCACTTCCAAGATCTGAAAATGGTGGAATAGGAGAGCTAAAACTAGGGATCACATCAGCTCCCAAAATGATAAACCCTCCAATCGGAAGAAGGATCAGAACGGTAAATTTGATGATGGTGAAAACAGTCATCGAGCGGATCGATTCCACAGAACCGAGGACATTGACCAAACTCAGGGAAATGCATATTACCGCTAGGGAAACCAGCCGGCCCAAGTTTTCGGCGGCAGCCGGAATGAAATAAGCGATGCTATCAGTCAATAAAACCGTGTTGGCTGAGAAGGAAATCAGACGAGCTAGATAATATAACCAACCTCCCTGAAAACCAATAAATGGCCCAAATGCCAGTGTTCCATATTTTACTGGTCCGCCAGTTCCCCGGAAATAGCTGCCCAGTTCAGCAAAACAGAGGATGACAGGAAGGATCAGCAAAGCGCAAAATGCATAAATCAAAATACTGTATTCACCTGCCAAAGTAGCGGCGCCACTTGGAAGTCCAAAGATTCCTGCTCCTATCAATCCGTTGACTACCAGCATCCAAATGCCCCAAAGCCCCAAATTTCTGGGTAGTTTTTCCTGGGGATTATCTATTGAGGAACTGGGGTTCATTAATGCGTTTGGCGAAAATTCAGATGGATTGAATTGGAAAAATATAAAAATTAGCTCAAGGCCAACTATTTATTCTGACAAGATGCGATACTATTTCGCCAATGGAAAACTCATTCAATAGGGGAGACAGAGTTGAGGTCTTTTAGAGGCTCGGCCTTCGAAAGGAGGTAATTATAAATGTATGTCACAAGCAATACCATCAATCCTGCGATCACAGCCAAGAGTACATTGAAATAAGCAGGTGCGGATAAGGTCAATCGCAGAAATATAGTAGCCAAGGCAAATGAAGAGTATCGGAATAGATTAAAATATTTGGTGGTATAGCGTAGTGAAAAAAGCAGAATAAACACATCTGTAAATATCAAAAGATTGTAAAAGAGCTTTACGCTAGAAATGAAAGTATGATTTTCATACGCTCTAAAAAGGTCATAAAGACCGATCAACACGAAGAAAAAAACCAGATAAATGGATAAGAGTTTTTTGATTTTGATGAATCCGCTTTGTTCCTCATAGTTGCGAGTGATTCGTAAATGCCGCTGCGCGCGATAAAAAAGCCCAGTGATCAAGAAAACCAAAATTGCCCCGAATGCATCTGAAATGATAGGCATCAGTTCCACTAGAAAATCCATACTCCATTTCAAGTCGCCCAAATAGTGACCAAACTCTTTGAATGCATCCCGAAGTAAAATCAATGAAATTATTTCAAACTGTTTGCCCACGGAATCTGCTACCGAATCCGGGAAGAGGAAAATCAAACTCATGGCTTCAAAAATCAAGAGTACATTGAAAGCCAATTCAATAGAAAAGAAAATATTGACTTTCGTTCCCTGCGGAAGCAAATTGAAATGGGAAAGCAAAGCGACTAAGAGTCCGACCAAAAAAGAAGTTACAACAACATTACTGATCAGTTTGCTCACTTTTGTGCTCTCCCAGAGCAGATGAAACTTGTCGTATGAATTAATCTGAAACTGGAAAAACCTCTTCATGAACGAATTACAATTGGGAATGACTTTTAGTCTCAACCAAGCGTTCAAAGGGATTGTTAAAAAAGAGATTTCACAAGTGAAACTGATTACATCAGACGTATTTTGAAAACTCGTCTGGTTTTATTCGTCCTACCTTAGAGCTATTTTTTTAAAAGTAATTTTCGGACAAATTTCTCCAACTCCACGGCATGAAATACAATCAAGGCCATTCCGCCGCAGAAAAGTAATTCCTTTAGATTCAAAGGTTCAGTCCGGAAAATTTCATTCATAAATGGAAGATAGATTACACCTAACTGAAGAAACATTGTTCCACCCACTGCCATCAGTAGTGTCATATTGCTTAAAAGTCCCTGTTTGTAAAGAAAAGTCCGATCGCTTCTTACTGCCATCACATGTCCAAGTTGGGAAAAGGCCAATACAGAAAAAACCATCGTTTGCCAATGCCATCCATTTTTCATCGCCCAATATTGGGTAAATAGTGTTACTGCTGCCATTAGAATTCCGACCCAAACGATATGGTACCCGACACCTTCGGCAAAAAGACTTTGTTTTGGCGGACGGGGAGGACGTTTCATCAAATCCTGTTCGGGTTTTTCTCCTGCCAAAGCCAAAGCAGGAATTCCATCGGTCACCAAATTGATCCAGAGAATGTGAATGGGTAAAAGGGGATATGGGAATCCCAAAAATGGAGCTATACTGATGACCCAAATTTCCGCAGTATTGCAAGTCAGGATGTATTTGATGAATTTTCGGATATTATCATAGATTCTTCGGCCTTCCTTCACAGCTCTCACGATCGTGGAGAAGTTGTCATCCAGCAAAATCATGTGTGCAGCCTCCTTACTTACATCAGTTCCTGCGATCCCCATGGCTATGCCGATGTTTGCTGCTTTGAGCGATGGAGCGTCATTCACACCGTCACCAGTCATGGCAACATAATGTCCTTTCTGTTGCAAAGCTTGGACTATTCTAAGCTTTTGTTCAGGAGCAACCCGAGCATAGACACTGATATTTTCCACCTGCTTTGTAAAGTCCTTATCGCTGATTTTTGCCAGTTCTGAACCTGTTACGACTAGATTCCCCGCTTTCCAAATACCAACTTCCGCTGCTATTGCTTTTGCTGTGGCAGGATGATCCCCGGTGATCATCACCGGTTTGATTCCAGCAGTTCTACACTCTTTAATAGAAATTTTCACTTCTTCCCGTGGAGGATCTATCATTCCCACTTTTCCGAAAAACTCCAAGTCATTTTCCAGCTTTTCCCATTCGGATTCTTGGGGAAGGTTTGGAATTATTTTTCCTGCGAAAGCTAAAACTCGTTCCCCTTTAGCCGCCCAATTCTCTGAAGAAATTGCTAGTTCTTTTGCTAGCTCTTGATTTTTCAAAATGCTTGAAATGGATTCGGACGCCCCTTTGCAAAGCATCAAAATCTGATCTCCAAACTGGTGTAAAGTGCTCATTCGCTTCCGGGTGGAGTCGAAAGGAATTTCTCCAACCCTTGGGAATTCCACTGCCATCTCTAGGTATTGGTCTTTGGAAATTTCCTTTAGTAAACGCTCAACAAGTGCTAGTTCGGTTGCCTCTCCCTCTGGTTTTCCTTTTTTGTTCAGGTGCACGTCATGGCTTAATCCCATGGCAAGCTGAAGGTTGGAAAATTTGGAAGAAAAAGTGTCCCGATGGTCAGCATCTAGATTGACCACCGACATTTTGTTTTGCGTCAAAGTGCCTGTTTTGTCTGTGCAGATGTAGGTAACAGACCCTAGACTTTCCACAGCAGGTAGTTTTCGGATCAGCGCTTTCTTTTTGGCCAATCTACCTGCACCAAGCGAAAGAGCGATGGTAATTAATGCAGGTAGAGCTTCTGGAATCGCCGCCACAGCCAAACTTACTGCCAAAAGTAAAACCTGGAAAGTATCTTCGCCTCGAGCTATTCCAGAGGCGAACAGTAAAGCGCAAATTCCAAGAATAAGGTAGGTAATCACCTTTCCAAATCGTTTCATTCGCTCCTGCAATGGAGTGATTGGAGTGTCCTCTTGGAGTAGACCAGCAATTTTCCCGATTTCAGTTTTCATCCCGGTGCCAAGGACGAGCCCTGTTCCACGACCATTCGTGACGAGGGTGCCTTTAAAAGCCATGTTTAGCTGATCGCCAGGGGAGAGATTTTCTTTTGAAATGGGCTCAGAGATTTTGTCGATTGAAACTGATTCTCCCGTAAGCGAAGATTCATCAATTTTTAATGAAAATGTTTCAATCAACCGAATGTCAGCTGGAACCATATTACCAGCCTCCAGTACAATCACATCTCCTGGTACAAGCTGCGTGGAAGGAATACCTACTGCTTGTGCTTCACGAATAACTTTGGTTTGGATTTCGGTAAGTTTTTTAAGGGATTCCATGGCCTTTTCAGCACGATATTCCTGCACAAAACCCAAGATAGCATTGAGCAAAATGATCACCAGGATTATGATCGTGTCAGTCAGATCTCCAACAATACCTGAAATGATGGCGGCTGCAGCCAAAATCAGGATCATGAAATCTTTAAACTGAGCCAAAAAGAGAACCCATACCGGTTTTTTCTTCTTTTCCTCAAGTGAATTCGGACCAAATTTGACAATCCTACTCGCCGCCTCGGAATTGGTCAACCCCTCTTTTTGAGAGTTTATTTCTTTAAAAAGTTCAGCAGTCGATTGTTGATAAAAAGCCATTGCAAATGGAGTTCAATTCCCATCAAAATACGAAAGAAATGGGCATTTACATTTTATCATTTTGAAAACTTCAATCCTTTTGAGCCAAAGTACGATTTACGAATGACGATTTACGGCGGATTGGACAATGTTAAGGATTTTGAAAGATTAAGGTTTTGCAAATTTTCCAATTTTTCAATTTAAAGATATAAAAATCCGCTGCTGATAATTAAAATTCAGTAAGCTGAGCACTTCGCCAAAAGCCTCTGCAGCTTTGATTTGTTGGTCATCTACTTTCTTTCCTAAAAGTCTGCAAAGCAAAAGTCCATAAATTCCATTGAGGCAGATTTGGATCTCATTTCCGGGATTTTCGCCGTTTGCAGCTAAAATTGCGTCCAGAATATAAGGTTTAGCGGTATTGTAAGTTTCGAAGTAGGTTTTGTCCGTTTTGAGCAGGTTCCAGTGGAGGTTTGCCAGATTTTCGATAAGGTCTCTGAGTTCTTTCAGGTGACCTTTATCCATGATTTCCTGACTTTTCATTTTTCCCAAAAGTCCTTCGAACCAACCAGTGATTACTGTTTTTTCTTCCTCAGAAACCGGATAGTGAGAAATCACATATTGCTTGATTTCATCCATATTCCCCTGATAGGATCGGATTAAATCCTCCATTTGATACATGTAAATCAGATATTCCCCGATGTTTTGAGACTTTTTCTTTTCAGCGATGGATTGCATGGAAATGTTTTTTTGGTAGGCAAAGGTAGAAAACATTGGAAATAGGGTTGAAATACTATGAAAATACAGTTGAAATAAACT
>CAYTXN010000070.1:0-2972 GCA_964441195.1 uncultured Limnohabitans sp. | reverse complement strand
TAGAAAACATTGGAAATAGGGTTGAAATACTATGAAAATACAGTTGAAATAAACTCCGCTCCGCTCGGTGAAATAGGCTTTGCTGCGCAAAGCGAAATAGGGGTTGTCTTTGACTAAGTATTTCGCTACAAGCGTATTTCATTTTGCATAGCAAAATCTATCTCCATTGTATTTCACTTAAAATTATTTCGCCGTAGGCCTATTTTCATTTGCGAAGCAAAAAGTATTTCCACTGTATTTCGATTCAACCTATCTCGTTTCACCTTTTTCCAACAAATTATTCCAACAAAGTGTATTTCCTTTAAACACATTCTTTAATGGCTAATCATCCTTCTTTTTTACTACTTTTGCGGCACGAAAAGTTATGAAAAACATCAGGAATTTCTGTATCATAGCCCATATTGATCATGGGAAGAGTACATTGGCGGATAGGTTATTGCAAACAACGGACACGGTTGCTGACCGGGATATGCAAAACCAGTTGTTGGATAATATGGATTTGGAACGTGAGCGAGGAATCACGATCAAGTCCCATGCGATCCAGATGAAGTACACCTATGAAGGTGAAGAGTACACCCTCAACCTGATCGATACTCCGGGGCACGTAGATTTTTCTTATGAAGTATCCCGATCTATTGCAGCCTGCGAAGGCGCATTATTGATTGTGGATGCCTCTCAGGGCGTGGAAGCTCAGACGATCTCCAACCTTTACCTAGCGCTGAATCATGACTTGGAAATTATTCCGGTTTTGAACAAAATCGATTTGCCGGGTGCAGATCCTGAGGCAGTGGCCGATGAGGTGATAGACTTGCTGGGTTGCAAGCGAGAGGACATAATCTTAGCATCCGGTAAAGCCGGAATAGGAATAGAAGACATCCTCCAAGCTGTAGTGACCAGAATTCCCGCACCGAAAGGCGATCCTGAAGCTCCGCTTCAAGCGATGATCTTCGACTCAGTTTACAACTCATTCCGTGGAGTTGAGGTCATTTTTCGGATTTTCAACGGAACAATAAACAAAGGCGATAAGATCAAATTCGTCAATACAGGTAGGGAATACGAAGCCGATGAAATTGGGATTTTGGGTCTTAACCAGATTCCTCAGCAAACTATGTCAGCAGGCAATGTGGGCTATCTTATTTCTGGTGTCAAAGTAGCTAAAGAAATCAAAGTTGGGGATACGATTACTCATGTAAAGCGACCTTGCGAGGCTGCAATCCATGGTTTTGAAAATGTAAAACCAATGGTTTTTGCCGGAATTTATCCTGTGGAGACAACGGATTATGAAGAGCTTCGCTACTCGATGGAGAAACTTCAACTGAACGATGCATCACTGGTTTGGGAACCGGAAACTTCCATGGCATTAGGGTTTGGATTCCGATGCGGATTCTTGGGAATGCTGCACATGGAGATCATCCAAGAGCGTTTGGAGCGGGAGTTTGACATGACCGTGATCACGACTGTGCCATCGGTGCAGTTCAAAGCGTTGATGACTGATGATAGCATTCAATTAATCAATGCACCTTCGGATATGCCTGATCCTACGCGGATGAAGCACATCGAGGAACCATACGTAAAAGCATCCATCATAACTGCTGCCGAATATGTCGGTGCAGTAATCACCCTCTGCATGGACAAGCGCGGTCAGATCAAAAATCAGGTTTACCTCACTGCTGAGCGAGTTGAATTGACTTTTGATATGCCTTTGGCTGAAATAGTATTTGACTTTTTTGATAAACTGAAGACTATTTCAAGAGGCTATGCTTCTTTGGATTACGAACTGATTGGTTACCAAGTATCACAAATGGTTCGATTGGATGTGATGCTCAATGGTGAGCCAGTGGATGCGCTTTCAGCGATCGTTCACCGGGACAAAGCCTATGATTGGGGCAAAAGACTTTGCGAAAAGCTAAAAGAGCTTGTCCCTCGTCAAATGTTTGAAATCGCCATTCAGGCTGCCATTGGACAAAAGATCATTGCCAGAGAAACTGTGAAAGCGATGCGTAAAAACGTTTTGGCTAAATGCTACGGTGGTGATATTTCGCGTAAGCGTAAACTCCTCGAAAAGCAGAAAAAAGGTAAGAAGCGAATGAGACAAGTCGGCAATGTCGAGATTCCTCAAGAGGCGTTTATGGCGGTGTTGAAGTTGGATTAAAGGATCTACGATACGAGATCGGTTCTTCATTATTCGAGATTCATCATTCGGAGTTCGATATTATTTTGATTTAAGTTCATTATCTTATCATTCGGTACTAACTGAAATTTTGATTTACGATACAGCTACTTCATCATTCGACATTCATCATTCGATGTTCGATATTTAATTTACTTCTACTTTACTAATTCAGTAAAGGCTTGTTCTTAAAAATTCGGCAATCATCTTCGGTATTAATTTGATTTCGAAATTTAGTATTCATTATTTCCATGTCCTAAATCATTAAAATATGGACTGTAAATATGATCTTGAGGAACGTTTAATTGACTTCGCGTCTGAAATCATAATTTTCACTGACACAATGGTTAATTCCAAGGCAGGAAATCATATGGCTGGTCAGCTTTTACGCAGTGGAACTAGTCCCGCTTTAAATTACGGCGAAGCCCAATCTGGTGAATCCAGAAGAGACTTTATACATAAATTGAAAGTGATTTTGAAAGAGCTAAGAGAAAGTAGAGTCGCTTTGAAAGTTATAGAAAAAGCTAAACTTCATCCTGATTTAGCATTCCTGGAAAGACCTAAAAATGAGAGCAATCAGCTTATTTCGATCTTCGTGAAAAGCGTTGGGACAGCTGAAAAAAATAATCAAGATCAAATTTAAAAATAATGAACATCGAATTCTGAATGTTGAATGTCGAAGTTTAGAAAAACAAGAGATCATGCCTATAATCATCGACGGAAAAAAAACCGCCCAAGAAATTAAAGACGAAATCGCTATCCGCGTAGCGGAGATAAAAGCTGAGGGAGGTAAGACACCACA
>CAYTXN010000069.1:0-12493 GCA_964441195.1 uncultured Limnohabitans sp. | reverse complement strand
TTAAAATCTTGTGGGAGCAATCCCGTGCGGGTTCGATTCCCGCTCCTGGTACAATAAGAAAAGCTTCGCAGTGATGCGGGGCTTTTTGTTTTTTAGACTATTCAAGAAAAGCGAATTTTTTTGTAATTATTGAATTCTAGGTTTTCGATTATTTCTCCAAAATCCCCTTCAAATCCGCAGGAGAATAGCCAACGGACTTCAAAGTCTTGTGATCACCTTCTCTGAAAACTAGGTACAAATCTCCCTCTTTTTCATAAAAGCATGGAGTTCCTTTGTCTTCGTAATGTTTGACAGTGGCTTTTGCTTCGGCTTCTGAGGTACATGCTTTGCTCATGTTGGAGCGTTGTACCTCATCAAAAAGTGCTTTGAATTTTTCTCCCAATCCAAACTCTAAAATCGCCCCAGACAGAACGTATTGAAGATCGCACAGGGCATCCGCAATTTCGACAAGGTCTTTATTATCTATTGCATCTTCCAATTCCTTCAGCTCTTCTGCCAAAAGAGAAACTCGAAGATTACATCTTGTATCAGATGGAATAGTAGGTGTTGGTAATACGGGATGTTTGAATGTCTCGTGAAAAAGAGCAACGGAGGTAAGAGACTTGGGATCTTGCATGGAAGGATTAATTCTAATTTGAACCTGAAATAAATAAAAAAGGCCGGAACTCCGGCCTTTTTTAGGGTCAATGGTCAAGAAATTATCTTTTTCGCAGGCTTACAGCAGTTTCCATATTTGCTTCCACCTTGGAGAAAATTTCAGCATTTCCATCAGGACTGTTGGGGCTGATTTCAATTCTTCCATCTCCATTTGAATCCAAAGCAGTGGAGAAATCCACCCCTGCAAAAAGTTTGTCCATTTCGAACACCAGAACAATTTCAGAATTTTGGTCCACTTCGACTCCCGTTGCAGCTTTTGAACTTGCCTGGATCACTTTTTCTGATTCAGTCCAGAATTGAGTGATTTTTCCATTGATTTCACCCATGATCAAAACTGATTTTTGGGACATCGGATCATTTGCGTTCGCCTCTGTATTTTTGTAAAGCTTAAAAGTAGCCTCTGTATAGTTTCCTTCGGGAGTTGTTCCTTCTCCTACCAAGCTAAACTTTGATTGACCACCACTGATCAATACGTTTGATTTCTTAGCAGAAGCAGAAGTCTGAAGGCCGGCATTCAAAATTGTCTTTATTGCAAGATTGCCTAAGCTGATCCCAGCAGTCAAATCCGCTTTGGCGTAATACTTCATCTCTACATTTTGCGTTCCCACCGTTAAGGAATTGACGGTAAATTCTCCAACGGCCACTCTTGCGTTGGATAATGATTCAGAAGAGTTGGATGCTGTGGCAGTGAGTTTAGCTTGGGTTTGGGGATCAGTGATGAGATCGTCTTCCTTTTCTGAACAAGAACTTAAGTAGATCGCGCTGCTTAAAGTCAAACCCAATACAAAGACATTTTTCCATACTTTTTTCATAAAACAACTGTTTAGTGTTCCATGATGATTTCAATATAGGTGCCATGTGCCAAAATGAGGTTGAACTTTCACTCAAGTGACAGGGATGATTGTTTAACAGGGATAAGTGATTTCTTTTTGCTTGGGAAAAATTTGGCAAAAAAAATCAGCGGTTTCAAGGATCCGCTGATTTTTTATAAATATTTAATAAATAGCTGATTAGGTTAATTTTTTGAACCGTTCTGCTACTGCTTTCCAGTTGACAACATTCCAAAATGCCGAGACATAATCAGGTCTTCTATTCTGATAATTCAAATAATATGCATGCTCCCAGACATCAAGCCCGAGTATTGGAGTACCTTTTACTTCTGCTATGTCCATTAATGGATTGTCTTGATTTGGGGTGGAACTTACCACCAACTTGTTGCTGGAATCAACACTAAGCCATGCCCAACCTGACCCAAATCTGGTTTTTGCTGCATTCTCAAATTGAGTGACAAAATCCTCATAATTTCCAAAAGAGGTGATTATAGCTTCCATCAGCTTTCCCTCAGGTTTTCCTCCACCATTCGGACTCATCACGCTCCAGAATAGTTCATGATTGTAATGTCCTCCAGCATTGTTTCGCATTTTTACAGAGTATTTGGAGATTCCAGTTAGTACATTTTCCAGAGGCTTTGATGTGTCCACTTTTTCTTCCTTAGCTGCATCATTCAGATTTGATGCATAACCAGCAGCGTGCTTGGTATAGTGGATTTCCATGGTCTTGGCATCAATATGTGGAGCCAAGGCTGAAAACGGATAAGACAATTTAGTTTGGGTAAACCCGGTAGAAAAAGGAAAGTCGGAAGAGATTTGAATTCCTTTTGCCAAAAGTTCTGCCATCGAAGTACCAATCAAACCGACGGTCAAACCGGCTTTGGTAGTGTTTGAAATGAAGGACCTTCTGCTTAGAGTTGATTTGTCGTTGTTCATCATATTCATTGGTTGTACAAAAATTGAACCAGCCAAAGCGCAATTTAGTTGCTCAAACTAGTCATTATCTGACTATTTTGGATTTGACCATCAGACAATAAGTCTGAATTTGTGACAAGTTGGTTAAGTTTGTAGGCTTGGAGAAGTTTTTGAAACTGCTTCAATCTTATCTGATTCCATGGAACTTACATTTTACAAATATCAGGGCACTGGAAATGACTTTGTTATGATCGATGATCGTAGCGAATCCCTTGACTTGGAGAATCTGGACCTCGTCAAAAAATTATGTGATCGTAAATTCGGCATTGGTGCTGACGGACTGATTGCGATTAGGAATCATCCGGATCTTGATTTTGAAATGATCTATTTCAATGCCGACGGAAGCCAAAGTATGTGTGGAAATGGTGCCAGGTGCGCGGTAGCATTTTCTTCTTTTTTGGGAATTGTAAATGGAAAAACCAGATTTCTTGCAATTGATGGTCCACATGAAGCTGTTCTGAATGGAGATCAAGTGGAGCTTTTGATGGGAGATGTCAAGGAAATAACCCTCAAATCTGATGATTTCTTTGTGAATACTGGATCACCGCACCATATCCGATTTGTAGAAAAAGCCTCAGAATATCCAGTTTTCGAAGAAGGAAAAACCATCCGGAATGATGCTGGATATGCTCCAGGTGGTACAAATGTCAATTTCGTGGAACCGATTGCTAAGGATGAAGTATTCGTTCGGACTTATGAACGAGGCGTGGAGGATGAGACCCTATCTTGCGGAACAGGGGTTACTGCCGCAGCTTTAGTTTACGGCTTGCGACAGCAGCAAAACCACATTAAAATTAATACCCTTGGAGGTAAATTATCCGTAAAATTTCATTCCAACCCTGATGGTACTTTCAGCAAAATCTGGCTTATCGGGCCCGCTGAACAAGTTTTTTCAGGAAAAATTACCATTTAACATCCAATTTCAAGAGATACTTCTGAAGGAGGAGTAATTATCAATTCTAACAAAAACGGCTTATTTTTAAGCCCCCAATCGGGAATTTATAGATAGACATGCTAGATTTTATTGCAAAAGGAATTGCCAAAGTTTTTGGCACCAAATCCGACCGAGATATTAAAGAACTGCTTCCTAGGGTTACTGTCATCAATCAAGCCTACAGTGCTTTGAAGGATCTTAGTGATGACCAACTTAGAGCTAAGACTCAGGAAATCAAAGGAATTATCAATGATCGACTTAAGCCAATTGATGATAAAATTCTTGAGATAAAAGCTCAAATAGAAACGCTACCCGCTCAAGCGATCCACCAGAAGGACCAGCTTTTCAATGAAATTGACAAGCTAGAAAAAGAGCGGGACGAAGAATTGGAGAAAGTACTTGAGGAGGTTTTGCCCCAGGCTTTTGCTGTAGTGAAAGAAACTGCCAGAAGATTCAAGGAAAATGGAAAGTTGGTGGTATCCGCTTCCATGCATGACCGAGAGCTTGCAGCAGTCAAAAAGAACGTAGAAATCCAAGGTGAAGAAGCCATTTGGCATAATCGATGGCTGGCAGCTGGAACAGAAGTCGTGTGGGATATGCTACATTACGATGTGCAGCTCATCGGGGGAATGGTGCTCCACAAAGGAAAAATCGCCGAAATGGCAACGGGTGAAGGTAAAACTTTGGTTTCTACCCTTCCAGCATTTCTAAATGCACTGGCAGGACGTGGCGTTCACATTGTTACAGTCAATGATTACCTAGCGAAGCGTGACTCTGAGTGGAATGCACCACTTTTTGAATTCCATGGTTTGACTGTGGATTGTATAGATAAGTATCAGCCAAATTCTCCAGGTAGAAAAAAAGCCTATGCTTCGGATATCGTTTACGGTACCAATAATGAATTTGGTTTTGACTATCTGAGAGACAACATGGCTCGTGAAGCCGGGGATTTGGTTCAAGGCAAACATCACTTTGCCATGGTCGATGAGGTTGACTCCGTATTGATTGATGATGCGAGAACTCCTTTGATTATTTCCGGTCCGGTTCCTAGAGGTGATGTTCATGAATTCGACGGAATGAAGCCTCGAGTTGCAGCATTGGTCGATGAGCAGCGAAAGTTGGTTCAGGGATTTTTATCCTCAGCAAAGAAATTGATTGCAGAAGGAAATGATAAAGATGGTGGACTTGCACTTTTCCGAGCTTTCCGCGGAATGCCGAAATACAAGCCCACGATCAAATATCTCTCTGAACCGGGAATCCGGGTGATTCTCCAGAAAACAGAGAACTTTTACCTTCAGGATAATAAGAAAAATATGCCTGAAGCGGACGAGCCGCTACTTTTTACCATCGATGAAAAGACAAATGTTGTCGATTTGACTGATCGTGGGATCGAGACCATGACGACCAAAAACGAAGATGAGACGTTCTTTATTCTTCCGGATATCGGAGTAGAGATAGCCGAATTGGAAAAGTCTGAAGATCTAGATGATAAGGAAAAGCTCATCCGAAAGGAAGAAGTAATCAAAGACTACGGCGTAAAAGCGCAACGAATTCATACCGTAAACCAGCTGCTCAAAGCATATTGTATGTTTGAGCGGGATACGGAATATATCATCGTTGATGGTAAGGTAAAAATCGTCGATGAGCAGACCGGACGTGTGATGGAAGGCCGACGTTACTCTGATGGTTTACACCAGGCTATCGAAGCGAAAGAGAATGTAAAAGTGGAGGATGCTACGCAGACTTACGCCACAATTACACTTCAGAACTATTTCAGAATGTACCACAAACTCGCTGGTATGACTGGTACAGCAGAGACAGAAGCTGGTGAATTCTGGGAAATATATAAGCTTGACGTTGTTGTCATTCCGACCAATAAACCAATCGTTAGAAAAGATAGCGAGGATATGGTTTATAAAACCGTTCGTGAAAAATTCAATGCTGTCGGGGATGAAATAAACAACTTGGTTGCTGCTGGAAGGCCAGTTTTGGTGGGTACCACTTCGGTAGAAATCTCCGAGGTGCTCAGTAGAATGTTGACTTTGAAAAAGATTCCGCATCAAGTATTGAACGCTAAGCAACATGCTCGAGAAGCTGATATAGTTGCTGAAGCAGGAAAATCAGGGACTGTAACGATTGCTACCAACATGGCTGGTCGTGGTACGGATATCAAGCTGACGCCAGAATCTCGTGCCGCTGGGGGATTGGCGATTATCGGTACTGAGCGCCACGAATCACGTCGTGTCGATAGACAGCTTCGTGGTCGTTCTGGTCGTCAGGGAGATGTGGGATCTTCCCAGTTTTTCGTCTCTTTGGAAGACAGCTTAATGCGACTTTTTGGCTCTGAGCGAATCGCGAAACTGATGGACCGAATGGGTCTTGAAGAAGGTGAAGTGATTCAGCACAGTATGATCACAAAGTCTATCGAACGTGCACAACGAAAAGTTGAAGAAAATAACTTTGGAACGCGTAAGCGACTCCTCGAATACGATGATGTGATGAACTCACAGCGTGAGGTTGTGTACAAGAGAAGAAGAAATGCACTGAAAGGCGAAAGGCTTGAATTGGATATTCTCAACATCCTGTTTGATGTTTGCGAAAGCCTGGTAGACATGGGCAAGTCAACCGACGATGCCGAAAACCTCAGAATGAACATTTTTACCACACTTGGGGTAGATTATCAAATTTCTGAGAATGATCTAAAATCAAAAGATGCCGGGAAATTAACCCAAGAGCTCTATACAGTAGCTTTCGAAAATTATACTAAGAAAAACAGTGCTATAGGTGAGACGGCATTGCCAATTTTGAAGCGAGTACACGAAGAAAGAGGCGCGACAGTCAAAGACATCATGGTTCCGATTTCAGATGGAATAAAGCAAATCGGGGTTGTCTGCAATCTGGAAAACACGATTCAATCCGAAGGAAGAGAATTGATCAGGTCGATCGAGAAAAATGTGACCTTGGCAATCATTGACCAAAACTGGAAAGAGCATCTCCGGGACATGGATGACCTAAAGCAATCCGTTCAAAATGCTGTTTATGAGCAAAAGGATCCGCTTTTGATCTATAAGTTTGAAGCTTTTGAGATGTTCAAGCGCTTCATTGGCAAGTTGAATGAGGATATGGTTTCATTCCTTTCGAGAGCAGATTTGCCGAAGCAAGATCCAGCACAAGTTCAGCAAGCGCAAACTCAACGTGCACCTGAGGCGAGGCTTCAAACTTCAAAAGCAGAAGTGGCAAGCTCTTTGAACCCAGGAGCTAACCGTGCGGTGGCAGCGGCGGTCAATGCGGGCAGACAGGCTTCCCAGGTGGTAGCACCAAGGAAAGTCGAAAAAACCTTCGGGCGAAATGATAAAGTCTCCGTCCAATACACTGACGGTACTAAAAAATCTGACGTCAAGTATAAAAGTGTTGAGCAAGATATCGCTGAAGGAAAATGTGTCCTTATTGAAAACTAAGATAGAATGAGAAAATTTTGGGCAATTGGGTTTTTGGTACTGATCAGCAGCTGTAAACTAATAAGACCAGCTTCTAGTGGTGAGGCAAATGCCTTTTCCACTTATCAGGAAGACCTTAGTGGTTCATTGCCTCAATATCCGGATTTTCGCTCGGTGAGTGAGGATGTGAATACGCCCAACTCCTC
Source organism: uncultured Limnohabitans sp. (assembly GCA_964441195.1). Lineage (GTDB taxonomy): Bacteria > Bacteroidota > Bacteroidia > Cytophagales > Cyclobacteriaceae > Algoriphagus. Next base: position 5,454 of record CAYTXN010000069.1, on the reverse strand, counting down.
TAATTCTGTTCAATCAGTTGATGTGCAGCTTGACGAGGTTCAGAAAAAATTTGCAGATAAAAATAAATCCGAGCCGTATTTCAATGGATATACCGTGTTGGTTTTTTCGGGGATTGACCGTGACAAAGCTTTTAAAACTCAAAGTGACCTGAAACTATATTATCCGGATTATTCTGCCGAAATGCAGTATCAACAGCCTCGTTACCTTGTCAAACTTGGTCAATACACCTATAAAATCGAAGCTCAAAAAGTCTTTTCGTTGCTAAAGGAGCAATTTCCTACTGCTCGAATCATTCAAGATAGATTTCAGCGAAAAGAATACTCGCAATCGTCACCCGACCAAAATGCTCCTATCCAAGATTAAATCTTTGGCGAAAGCCTATAAAGAAGAAGTAATTTCCAACCGAAGACACCTTCACGCCAACCCTGAACTTTCATTTAAGGAGTTTAAGACTGCGGAATTTGTTGCCGGAAAGCTTCGAGAAATTGGAATTACTGAGATCGAGCAAAAAGCAACTACAGGTTGGTCTGCGCTGATCAAAGGAAAAAATCCGGATAAAAAAGTAATTGCCCTACGTGCTGATATGGATGCTTTGCCGATCATCGAGGCTAATGATGTTCCTTACAAATCCCAAAATCCGGGAGTAATGCATGCTTGCGGACATGATGCGCATACTGCTTCACTTTTAGGCGCTGCTAAAATCCTTCATGAAGTTCGGGATCAGTTTGAAGGGACGATTAAACTTATTTTTCAACCTGGTGAAGAGCTTGTACCTGGCGGTGCATCATTGATGATTAAAGATAAAGTACTGGAAAATCCCCGTCCAAACGGAATTTTGGGTCAGCATGTGATGCCGTTTATTCCGGCTGGGAAAGTTGGGTTTAGACCTGGACTTTACATGGCTAGCACGGATGAACTTTATGTCACTGTCAAAGGAAAAGGTGGGCACGGTGCCATGCCAGAGACATTTATCGATCCAGTCTTGATAGCATCTCACATGATTGTAGCCCTGCAGCAAATCGTCAGTCGGGTCGCAAATCCAAAGATTCCATCGGTTCTTTCTTTCGGAAGAGTTGAGGCATTAGGTGCTACAAATGTGATTCCGAATGAAGTGAAAATTCAAGGAACCTTCCGAACGCTGGACGAAGCTTGGAGAGCGAAAGCCCACGAAAAAATGCTGCAAATTGCTCATGGAATTGTAGAAGGAATGGGTGGAGAGCTCCACTTTGAAATTCGAAAGGGCTATCCGTTTTTGAAAAATGATCCAGAACTGACCGCTAGATCGATGGAATCTGCTCGTGAGTATTTGGGTGAAGAAAATGTGCTTGACTTGGATATCTGGATGGCCGCCGAGGATTTTGCTTTTTATTCGCAAGAAATTGATGGGTGCTTTTATCGACTCGGCACAAGAAACGAAGCTCGGGGAATTACCTCTGGAGTTCACACACCCACTTTTGATATCGAAGAAGAGGCTTTGGAAATCGGTGCTGGTCTGATGGCTTGGCTTGCTGTAGCTGAACTTTCCAAAGGTTAACCTTATCATAACTTATTTTGACTGGCGAAGACTTATCTTCGCCTTTTTAATTACCCTAAAATGAAAAACTTAAAAACCCTTACCCTTACCTTATTCTTTTCCTTAATGATTTCTCAGGCTTTTGCATGGGGGCAGATTGGTCATTACCTGATCGGCTATATGGCAGAGAGGCAAATGAAAAAGTCAACTCGAAAAAAGGTGGAGGCTGTTCTGTTTCCGATGTCTATTGGTCGCAGTGGCACTTGGATGGATGAAATCAGATCGGATCGAAGCTTTGACTATGCCACCACATGGCATTATCTCAATAGCAAAAACGGGGAGTATGATCCTTCTACGCAAGAAAAAGGCGGAGACGCATTTGAAGCGATTCAACGCATAAAAACAGAATTAAAAGCAGGTGGAATGGATGCAAAAACGGAATCTGAAAAGCTGAAAATGTTGATTCACATGGTGGAGGATATTCATCAGCCATTGCATGTTGGTACCGGAGAGGACCGAGGTGGAAATGATGTAAAACTCGAGTTTTTCAACCAACCCACCAATCTTCATGCTCTTTGGGATAGCGGAATGATTGATCGACAGGGTATGAGCTACACAGAAATTGGAAATGAGCTATATCGAAGACTTAGCCCTGAATTGAAATCAAAATATCGCTCAGCCACTATGGAAGACTGGCTAAAAGAAGCTGTCAGCTATCGCCCAATGGTGTATAATTTGCCAGAAAATAAGCGAATCAGTTATCAATACATGTTTGAGAATTACAACATCGCTGAAGAAAGATTGATCGCAGCGAGTGTTAGATTAGCTCAAATTTTGGAAGAGATTTATCCTTGAAGTTTATCTTTTCGAAAAATGGCTTTTATCGCTTAGGATGATGAAAGCCATTTTTTTTATATTCAAGCTGAAGAGTTTGAATACCAATGTTATTCCGAATCATCCTTTCTCTAGTTTGCATTGCCTTAAGTTTCTCGGCTTTTTCCCAAAATTTGGAGAAAAGACTGGAAAATGCGCTTTCCAAAAAGGAATCCGCCAATCCTATTTTTCAGGAGGAAATTCATAATCTCAAGACGGGACTAGATTCAGGAATCTACTATTTGTACTTAGGTAGATTGGAAAAAGTGTCCGGAGAACAGCGGAAAGCTGTTCAATCGACGCTAAAAGGACTCGAATATATTAGTCTCGAGACTAGACCTGACTTATTTGTGACCGCCTTTAATGATCTCACTTACTTGGAATCCATCTTGGGAGATTGGGAAAAGGCGATGGATTTCGGTCAAAAGGCATTGGAAAGTGCCACAATCGCAGGTGATTCCAATAAGATTGGCTATTCCATGGCTGATATTGCAATCGTATTTCACGACATGGAGCAATATGATAAAGGCGTCGAATATGCCAAAAATGGCGTCAAAATTCTGAAATCATTCCCTCAAGCAGACCCAAAAACCATTGCATTTGCCCTGAATGCAGTAGCGATCAATTTTGATGATTGGGAAATGCCGGATTCCGCTCTGTATTATCACTATAAGGTTTTTGATTTACTCACAGTTCTGGATAGTTCTGCATTTTCCAATACTTACAATAATATTGGAAATACACTTCTCAAGAAAGGTGAGTTTGAGGAAGCGAGAATATGGATCAATATCTCAAAAAAGTATAATTATCAGTCAGGCGATAAATACAAACTGGCCAGCAACTTTACCAATCTAGCCACGATTGCTTATAATCTGGATGATTTTCAAGAGGCTGAGATAATGATGGACTCAGCTTATAAATATGTGGTGGAAAGCGAATCGCGGGAGAAGCTTCGTGATTATTTATTTGATCAATTCCGATTTCAAAAGAAAAAAGGTGATCTAGCCAAAGCATTGGATTATTTACAAGAGTATTCAGAACTCAAAGACACCATCTTTAAAGAAGATCGGGTCAGAATGATTGGTGAAATTGAAGCACTCTATGAAGTGGAGACCAAAGAGAAAGAATTGGCAGTTTCTAGAGCAGCTTTAGCGGAACACCAATTAATTGTAAAAAATCGAAATAATCAGCTTTTGTTGCTATTGGTTGCGCTTTTGTTGATTTTGGGGATTTCCTTTTTCATTTATTATCGACAAAAAATCAAAACCCAACATCTTGAGCAGGAAGCCAAATTACAGGCAATTTATGCCGAACAAGAAACTCAAAAAAGGCTTCAGGATCAGCGAAGCAGAATCTCATCTGATCTACATGACAACATCGGAGCCCAGTTGACATTTATAGTTTCTTCGCTGAACAATATAAAGTTTGTAGATCTGAGCAAAGAAAAACTTGGAGCCAAAATCGATCAGATTTCAGCCTTTACAGTCGAGACCGTGAGTGAACTTCGGGACACAATTTGGGCGATGAATAAGGACGCAATCAGTGTGGAGGATTTGTACGGTAGATTAGCTGGATTGATCACGAAAGCCAAAGAATCTTGTCCTCAGATTGAATTTAGGCTGGAAATTGAGGAAGGATTGTCCAAAGATTTACAATTAGGTTCGCTGGAAGGAGTGAATTATTTTAGAATTGCTCAGGAAGCCCTAAATAATGCACTTAAACACGCAGGGGCAACTCATATTGAGGTTTTTGTAGGAAATGAAGGAGATAACCAAATCAGCATTTCAATCATGGATAATGGTAGCGGGATTTCCCAAAGTAGAGTTTTGGGAAATGGCTTGTCGAATATGAGAACTCGGGCCGAACGGATTGGTAGAGAATTGAAAGTTGAATCTCAAGAGGGGGAAGGAACACTTGTTTCTGTGGTTTAAGAAGAAATTATGTCAATAAAAATCGCCATTGCCGAAGACAACAGCTTTTTGCTAAAAGCTATCCTGGATAAACTCGCAATTTATCCTGATATCGAGGTCAAATTCCATGGATACAATGGGCTGGAGTTTTTGGAAAAATTGGAGAAAAATCCGAATATCAATTTGATCCTAATGGATATCGAAATGCCAAAAATGAACGGCATTGAGACTGTGGAAAAAGTGACGCAAAAATATCCTCAGATTAAGATCATCATGCTGACGGTTTTCGATGATGACGAGAATATCTTCCGTGCGATTCAAGCCGGAGCAAATGGTTACTTTCTCAAAGAAGTCGATCCTCCGACACTTTATCAAGGAATGTTGAACACACTTGATGGCGGGGCAGCTATGACCCCTTCGATCGCTTTGAAGACCTTGAAGCTTCTTCGTAATCCACCACAATTTGAAGAGAAAAAAGAAGAAATATCTCTGACAGCACGAGAAGTTGAAATATTGGAACAAACTTCAAAAGGCCTTAATTACAATCAGATCGGTGAAAATCTTTTTATCTCACCAAAAACCGTCCGGAAGCATTTAGAGAATATTTATCAGAAGCTTCAGGTCCACAGCAAGTTGGAAGCAGTGCAAAAGGCCGTGAAGAATCGGATAATTGACGGGTAAACTTTTTCTAATTCATTTAAGCGATTCATCCCAATTTCAGTTGAATTAATATTAGAATCTTTTGCCTTGAAGGCTTATCAATAAGCATTTAGGATTAAACTAGTTAGACAGAATGTTTGTGGTTTTTATATAGTATATTGAGGTAATCCGTCAGTTTTTAAGGTTAAATCTGATTTTTGATCTACATATCTGTGAATAAGGCGGTGTGAATTCTTACTAAAACCCAAAAAAACATGTCTATCGTAAAAGTTATCGAAATTATTGCATCATCAGAAAAAAGCATTGAAGATGCCATTCAAAATGGAGTTACCGTCGTATCAAAAACTATTCGAAACATTGATTCCGTCTATGTGAAGGATATTAAAGCACATGTTAAGGATGGTAAAATAAGCTCCTATGGAGTCATTTGCAATATTTCCTTCAGAGTTGATGAAGTCTAAAATTGTCTAAAATAAAGAGCGCCAACTGCGCTCTTT
>CAYTXN010000068.1:0-12605 GCA_964441195.1 uncultured Limnohabitans sp. | reverse complement strand
AGAATGTGGCCTTCAGCCGCTTCCCCAAAGTTTTCCCAGATTTTATACTTGCTATTTGCTACCAAGTCTCTGTATTCCTGAGAACCACGGACATATTCTAACACTTTCACACCGTTAAGGTAGTGCTCCACCTTGTTGTCAGGATAGACGACTACACGTCCTTTGTTCCATTCGCCGATTGGCTTCATGAATCTTGGCTGCTTGTCAGCTTTAATCAAGTCATAAAGCGAAGAGAGAGTTCTGTTCCCTTCGATTCCCATTTTTGCGTCGGGATGCTTTTCATCGTCTAGAATCTGATATTCCAGTCCGATAGCTGAACCTTTGCTCTCCTCGGAAAGGGTCACAAAATACTTCAAACCACTATTTGCGCCTTCAGTCAATCTGAATTCAAAAGCCAAATCAAAAGCCGAGAACTTTTCGAGGGTCACGATGTCACCTGCATTCTGTGACTCGCTGCCGTCAGTTTTAGCGATAGTTAAAATGCCGTCTTTAACAGACCAACCGGACTCAGGGAATCCTTCTCGTCTTGCACTTTTCCATCCCTCACTGTTTTGACCGTTGAAAAGAAGTCTCCAGCCATTAGCAATTTCATAATCGGTCAAAGAATTTAGGCTGTTGTTAACTACAGGTAGGTCTTTGGTGAAAGCTTGCGATACAAGATTTTCTGTTTGAACTTTCACATTTTTGAAATAGGTCTTTCTGCCAGCATGTGTGGAATCACGGATACTATGCACTTGGAGTCCGATGAATCCTGTTTTGTCCATATCGTCGACCACATAGGCCACTTCCTGACCATTGATCCAGGTTTTGAGCTCATCACCTATGGCCTCAATTCGGTAATGATTGTATTCCCCCATTTTGAAGGCTGATTTTGCATCAGGGTTGAGTTCCAGAGGATATAACCATCCTCTTCTGGCTTCGTCATAAATTCCGCCAGACCATGCTCTTTCGGTTGGGTCTGCTTCGATCTGATAGCCAAATACCAATCCTTTGCCATCTCTAGCAGCGGGATCAAATTGACCACGGGCCATCACACCTGAGTTACTCGTGATATCTTCTATTTTGAGATCAAGTTCCAATATGAAATCTCCATAGGTTGCTTCCGTAATTAGAAATGTATTGGGCGAACCCGCAACAGAAGTTCCGATGATTTCATCGCCTACGACTTCGAAGGGCGCTGTACCGCCCACGACTTTCCAACCGCTGAGGTCTTTGCCGTTGAATAATTCTGTCCAGTTATCTTCGGACTTTTGCTCTTGCGAGCAACTGAACAAGACTAAACCTGCGAGGGCGAAAAGGCTTTTTCTTAAGGTGTTTTGCATGAATTCTTTTGTTTTGGGTTATGCTAAAATTCCAGATAAATGCGAGGAGGGGCAACATTTCCTGATTCCAATTTACGCAAACGATTGCGAGTATTTCTTGCTAAAAAAGGATAAATGGTCATTTGAAGCTTTTTATAAGTAAACTCCAAACCACTTTCTTACTTTTGCGCATGCTTGATTTTAACCTCAAAGGAAAAGTTTTTATTACGTGCAAAGACCGATCGGTCAGTTATCTTGAAAAAGAAGTTCGTGAATTGGGTTTTGTGCCAACAACGGTCATCCGGACAGGTATTGAGCTCCGAGCGAGCTTGGAAGATTGCATGGATCTCAATTTGCATCTTCGTACAGCTTCACATGTGCTCTATGAGCTGAAGTCTTTTTACCTCCAAAACGCGGATGATATCTATCGGAAGTTCAAGTCTATTCCCTGGGAGGAATACCTGGATGTTGACGGTTATTTTTCAGTCAATTCTGTAGCCGAAAACGAATCGATCACGACACCATTGATTGTAAATGTTAAGGTGAAAGATGCCATTGTGGACCGGTTTCGTGACTTGAAAGGAAGAAGACCGGATTCTGGTTCTGATTTTAGCGGTTTGGTGATTCAGGTGTATTGGAAAGAAACTCAAGCGCAAGTCTACTTGAATACTTCCGGTGAGACTTTGGCTAAACACGGCTATCGCAAAATTCCCGGAAAGGCGCCAATGATGGAAGCACTTGCGGCTGCAACCATTTATGCCACGGAATGGAATACAAGAGTTCCTTTCATCAATCCAATGTGTGGTTCAGGAACTTTGGCGATCGAAGCTGCACTGATGGCCACCAAGCGCTATCCGGGTTTGTTTCGGGACCATTATGCATTTCAGCATATTTTGGGATATCAGGAGGAGGCTTTTTTGGCCAAAAAGAAAAAACTCGAAGGCAAAATCGTGGAGGCAACTGAGGTGAAAATCATCGCTTCGGATATTTCTCTGCAGGCTATTTCCTTTGCTATGGAAAATGCAGCCTTCGCCGGAGTGGATCACATGATCGAATTCCAAACTTGTGATTTTGCTGAAACAGAAATACCGGAAAAGCCACGAGGCGTAATCATGTTCAATCCTGAATATGGAGAACGACTGGGTGAAAATGAGGAATTGGAAATCACCTACAAGCGAATGGGGGATTTCATGAAGCAAAAGTGTGCTGGATATCGGGGATATATTTTTACAGGAAATCTGGAATTGGCCAAAAAAGTCGGACTAAAAGCCAGTCGAAGAATCGAATTCTGGAATGGGACGATTGATTGCCGATTGCTGAAGTATGAGATGTATGAGGGGAAGAGAGAGTGATCAATTTTCAGTAGGCAGTCTCAGAGTTCAGTAGGTAGTTTTCAGTCTCAGTGGTCAGTTTGTGAGAGGCTAGTAGTGAGTAGTAAAAAGTAAGTATCGGGTCGTCTGGGTAATAAAAAGGAATGGCTTTGTTTCATCTGTTTATAATTTGATTTTTTAAGGTCAGATGGAATGCCCCGGATAATCATTCCCCTGTGTGAGACATTTTCTCATGGGCATTTCATGTGTTTATAATTTGTTTTTTAAAGGCCACATGGAATCTTCGCATGTATTTATAGTCATCCCTCTGTGTGTCGCTAGGGTCATGCTCGATTTCATAAAAACATTAGATTCAAATTTTATTCCTACCGATTGGTATTTTTTTATAGCCGCGGACTGCACGAAGAAACGCCACAAAGCGAAGCGTATTCTTTGTGACCTTGAAAAAGAATAATTGATTCAATAGACTATGAGGTCCAGATTATGGTCAAGTTTCTGAAGCCATTTTCTCTGAGAACTCTGTGGTGAAAAAATCTTGGTAGTAGCTTGCCCGCCGAGACGGGGAGTTGAAGCCCTTCGCAGTTATCAGTTGCTGTGAGTGGTAAGTAGTGAAAAGTGAGTAGTAAATAGTAGGTCCATTTCTTGACCAATCCAATCAACTCAATTGATCATTGATCACCAATCACTTAACTCCAACAAGCCTAAAAGGAAGCATGAAAATGTTTCGTACGAGGTCAAAACTCAATTCTACAGCAAAACCCAATAAGCGGAACGGAAGCAAAAGCAACCAAACAAAAGGGTAGAGGATCAAGGCAATTATTGCGATTGGCCAACATAGAATAAATAAGATAAGCCAAAGGAGGAAAGTTAGCATGGTGGATTGTTTTATTATCTAGAATCAAAAGGCATTCCAAGCAGAGAAATCGTGGCTCATGAGGAGCTATGCCATTTTTCAAAAAATAGACTGCCTTAAAATCGGACAGTTTTGTTCGGACGGTCTGTAACCACCAAGGCCACGAAGTTCCGCAAAGTATTTTAACATGAGAGAGAAAGACTAAAAGGTATTTGTTTTTTGCGAGAATGAATTGGGTCTAAAAAAGTGCCAACGGCAAGTTTTTTTGAAGTTTGGCTGATATGCCGGGAAATGTGATCTATGTGCATCCTTCCTTCAAGGATTAAATTTTTATTTTCTCTTAATTAATCTAAAAAAGTACAGACTATTGTCTATTTAGTTTATATTCAGAAATTAAGTAGCTCAAAATTACACGGTCCTTCATGCGCCAATTCTTTTTCCTATGGCTTTTGCTTTTTTCGGGATTTAGTTTTTCCCAAACCATCACCGGAACCGTCCGCGAAAAAGGCACAGGGCTCCCACTTCCGCTTGCCAATGTTTTTATCAACAACACCACCATCGGTGCAGCAACAGATGTAGACGGCAAATTCAGACTCTCCGGTAATTTTTCAAATGATATCGAATTGGTTGCCTCTTTTGTTGGCTATGTGACCGAAGTGAAAACGGTTTCTTTTCGGGGGAAAAATGAGGTTCAAATAGACTTCCAACTCGCGTTTAATGAATCCAATCTTTCTGAAGTTGAACTTAAAGCAAAGCGAGATAAATCCTGGGAGCGGGAATTGCGACGATTTGAGGAAGCGTTTCTGGCCTTGCCGGATGATCCCTACAAAGCAGATATTGAGATTTTGAATCCCTGGGTTTTGGACTTTGGAAAAGTCAAAGCCAGCAAAGGCCCTAATTATATACAAGCCACAACTCAAGAGCCATTAAAGATCAAAAACAAGGCCCTTGGTTATGATTTGACCTATTACCTGCAGGATTTTCGAGTCATGCGAAATGGTACCCGATTTTTTGGTCAGGTATTTTATGAACCCAGCAAATCGGAAAATCCCCAAGAATCTGAACAGTGGATAAAGGCAAGAGAAAACAACTATCATAGTTCACTTCGAGATCTTAATCAGTCCATTCTGCTAAACAGTAGGGATTCGTTGGATTTCAATATTTACCATGCCTTGCCGGAGAAGATGGACCGAAAAAGGACCAATGATTTTTATGAAGAGTTAGATAAATCAATTGTTTTGATTCCAAAGGATTCGATTTTGAGAAGGCCAATGGGGGATGGAAGTTACCGCGTTTTTCTGCCGGGGAGGATGGAAGTCCACCATTTGGACAAGTCCTGGAGGAATGACTATTACACCAATGTATACCATGCCATCAGTTGGATTGAGGCACCGGAAGGCTATTACGACATTGACCTTAGAGGTACTTTGATCAATCCAACACAGTTGATACTATCAGGGTACTTGAGTAGACAGCGGGTTGCCCGGATTCTACCGCTGGATTTTGAACCTAATGAAAATTTCGTTTTAGAAAATTTTCACACTGAAGTCATCACAAGTCCTTCCTTGAAATTAAACAGGTTTCGGGAGAAGGCTTGGCTGGCGACTAATAAACCGTATTTCTATCCCGGTGAAACGGCTTGGCTTGCTGGAAGAATGCTTTATCAGGAACCTGCTTTGGCTGATTCGTTGAGCAGAGTGATCTATGTCGATTTGGTTAATTCCAAAGCTGAGCTAATTCAAGCCTACACTTTTTCAATAGACCAAGGAAAAATTTCCGGAGGCTTAGTTTTGGATCAGGCCTTAACTCCGGGGGATTATGCGCTGCGAGCTTACACACATTGGAATCAGAATTTTGGACAAAAAGACCAGTTTATTACTCCAATCATAATTATGAATCCGGGTTTTCAACCTAAAGTTGAATCTACTGATTCAGAACCTTTGTTCGGCGAGGTTTCCATAATTCCTGAGATTTCAATTACAGATTCTTTGAGTTATCGGGTAATGGATTTGAAGTTGGATTTCTTGGATGAATTTCAAAATCCAATTGATACTGAATTCATTTTATCCTTGGTAGATGGAGAATCAGTGGTTGAATTGGATCAGATAAATTCCTTGGAAAAGACAATGGACTGGTTGGATGAGCCCCTGCCCGACGACTTTTATTCGGAGCTATTCAATCCGATTGAATATGGAATATCGATTCGGGGCAAGTTTTCTCCTAGCAATAATCGGCAACCCCTGATAAATCCAATTACTGTGGTACGTGGTGATTTAGAAGATTATGGTCAGGTGATGACAGATTCTTCGGGTAATTTTTGGGCGACGGGATTGTATTTTCAGGATACTGCCAAAATCGCTATTGCTGCAATGGATGAGAAGCTGAGACCTTATGGATCAGTAGAGATTTTCCCGCGAAAATCTCCTTTAATTTCGCAAATCTTACCTCGCATTTCTTACACCACAGAACTAATAAAAGAGGAGGATAGGCTTTTGGATGTATCTGGAGATTATATTCTTTTGGAGGAGTTTGTGAAAGAAGAAGTTAAAGTTCGAGAGACCATGGCAGATCGGAATTATGGTTATGGTGAACCTTCACGACAATTAGGACAAGAGGATTTAGAGAAGTTGCCATGGGAACAGATCTATGGAAAATTGTCCATAGGAGGGAAACTATTTGGGAACTATAATTATGGGGAGAAAGTAGGTTCTCCCTTGATAATTTTAGATGGTAAAAATTATCCATTTCTCACAGGTCTTCAGATTGAAGAATTATTGGGAGTTTTAGAACCTTCTCAATTGGAGTCAATCAAAGTGTATTCAAGCCCATCCGACAAAGCCATTTTCGGTATAGCAGGCTATGCGGGGGTGATTATGATTGAGACCAAAAAGGGCTTTAGAACCGAACCTGATTCCGATCGAAAATTCAACTCCGAAGGCTTTCAGATATTCGAAATTCCTGGTTTTACTGACTATCAAAAATTCCCCAAAAATCCACCCTCAGACCAATACCTGAAGAAAAAGCCCACTATTTATTGGGAACCCAAAGGGCAAACATCAGACGGGATCTTTAAGACCAAAGTAAAAGTACCTTATGGTGTGAAATTGATCCGAATAAAAGTAGAAGGAAAGACACTGGATGGGGAAGTGGTTTACCATTCCTCGACTTTGAATTTAGAAAACCCTATATTGAAATAAATGATTATCCGCTAATTTGGTAGTTGTGCTGTTATAAAGGTTTAAAAAGCGGATAATCGACCACAGACAACGGACGACAGTCCACAGCTGCTAGAATTTGACTTCAGACCTTTTTTATTTGGTATGTTTCAAGAAAGCAATCATATTGAAATAGCGAAAAACTTATGAGAGGAATTGTCCTGCTTTTTATCTTCATTTTTTGTTTTTCTGCCCAATCGCAGACCATCACCGGTACCGTCAAAGAAAAGGGATCAGGGCTTCCACTTCCCTTTGCTAATGTATTCATCAATAATACCACCATCGGTGCAGCTACAGATGTAGATGGTAACTTCAGGATTACTGGAACTATTCCCGATCAGTTTGAATTAGTCGCTTCTTTTGTGGGATATAGCACGGTCAGCTTGACGATTAACCGAAAAGGGAAGCAGTCGATTACTCAAAATTTTGAGTTGGAACTGCTGGAAGATAACCTAACAGAGATTGAACTGAAGGCGAAGCGGGACAAATCATGGGAGAGAAATCTCAAAAAGTTTAAGGAGGTATTTCTGGCTGTACCTGACGATCCCTATGGAAATGATATAGAAATTTTGAATCCCTGGCTGGGTTTTGGATTTTTCGACAGTGAAGCCAGACAATGGTTTCAATTACACCCAAGCCACTGCACAAATGCCATTGCAGTTAGTCAACAATGCTTTGGGCTATCAGATTGATTTTTATTTACAGGATTTTCGGATGCTTCGCAATGCTTCAAGGTTTTTCGGACAGGCGTTTTACAAAAATCTTGCTTCGGAAGATTCACTATTGGAATCGAAATGGAAAGAGGGCAAGGAGCTGAATTATCAAAATTCCGTCAGGCATTTGGCACTTTCGCTTTTACTCAAAAATTCAGGTTCTCAGGGCTTTGAATTTTACCAGGCAAATGCCGGTGTTCCCAAAGAGGACCGGACAAATGATTTTTACTACGAACTGAAAAAATCCATTATTCCGGTCAATTTGGAACTTATCTATACCAAACCTCTTGGCAATGGGGTTTATCGGATTTTTCTTCCTGAAAGAATGGAGGTCCATCATTTGAAAAAACCTTGGCCCAATGATTACTACACAAATATTTATCATGCTATTTCATGGATTTGGGCTCCCTCTGGCTATTTTGATGTAGATCGAAACGGAACATTACTTCATCCTACCCAATTGGTGCTTTCCGGATTTATAGGGAGGCAGCGAATGGCACGCTCCCTTCCTCTGGATTTTATGCCGGATAAAAGCTTCGATGGATTATTGGAGGAATTGGAGGTCTTTCAAAACCGATACATCTCACTCAATAATCTTCGCGAAACGCCTTGGATTAGTTTAAATAAATCATTTTTCTACCCAGGAGAGAACCTATGGCTAGGAGGGGAGATGCTCTATCAAAACCCTGCTATGCAGGATACACTTAGTAGAGTTCTCTATGTGGATATTTTAGATGATCGAATGAAAGTTCTTCATCATGAAACTTATCCCATATCCAAAGGAAAAATCAGTGGAGGCCTGACACTATCAGATACCCTAATTAAGGGAGATTACTTACTTCGTGCATATACTCGGTGGAGTCTCAACTTTGGTGAAAGGGATATTTTACAACTTCCATTTCCTATCCTTAATCCAAATGAAACCCTCGAACTTCGGGAAGAAATCGAGGAAGAATTGTTTGGTGATATAGTGGTGGAATATGACCATTCGATCTCAGATTCTGTTTTTTACAGGGTTTTGGATTTGGAATTGAGTTTTCGTGATACTTATGAAAACTCTGTAGATGCTAACTTTTTGATCACCGCTTTGGAAGAATCCATTGCTGAAGAACTGGACCCAAAATTTCGATTGGAAAACCGATTGGATTGGTTGGACAGGGCCTTACCCGAGGGTTTCGATAGTGGATTGCCATTTGATATTGAATATGGGATCTCTGTCGAGGGGAAGTTTACACCGGATAAGAAACGGGCTAGCTTAGCTACTGTGATCACCGTTGTAAGAGATGATTTGGAAGATTATGGTCAGGTAAATTCAGATTCTTCTGGGAGATTTTGGGCTACAGGGCTGCAGTTTTTGGATACTGCTCAAATTGCCATCGCTGCCGTCGATGAAAAACTGAGACCCTATGGTAAGGTGGAATTGATTCCTTTCAATTCTCCTTTGTTCAAAGGTTCCTTTCCCAAGGCAAGTTACAGATTGAAGGAGGTTTCGAGAGAATCTGAGTCCATGTTGGATCTATCAGGAGATTTCATTCAGTTGGATGAATTTGTGAAAGAGGAGGTCAAAGTCAAAGAGACAATGGCTGATCGTAATTATGCGTATGGGGAACCCAATCAGGAGGTCGGCCCGAGTGATTTGGAAACTAAAACCATGGCAGAGATTTTGGGCCTTCTGAGATTTAATATATCATCCTTGAAATTTAGGAATTATACCTTCGGGGACTCAACTGGATCACCGCTATTGATCATTGATGGGGTATCTATGCCATTTATGGAAAAGGATGATTTCAGGGAATTACTCTTGAGTTTCGAACCCTCGCAATTGCTCTCAATTAAAGTCTATAATGACAACATAAGTAATGTCGTATTTGGCATGGCAGGCTATGCAGGAGTGATTATGATTGAGACCAAAAAGGGCTTTAGAACCGGACCTGATTCTGACAGAAAATTCAATTCTGAAGGATTCCAGATTTTCCCCGTAAAGGGATTTTCAAGTTTTTTTGAATTTCCCAAAAACCCACCTTCAGACCAGTACCTAAAGAAAAAACCAACCATCTATTGGGACCCGGATGCTAAAACACTAGATGGGATTTATAGGGCCAAAGTGAAAGTTCCTTATGGTGTGAACCGGCTAAAAATACGCGTGGAGGGAATGACAACAGATGGAGAAGCTATTTACAAGATTTTGAAAATAGAGCTTTAAATACACAGAGAATGTGCCGGCTGGGATTAGGTTTAATTAATAATTCTTATTCAGAATCTTGATTTTGTTGAGACCGTTCTTCCTCAAGTTCATTTTGAGTATCAATAAGTTCCCGCATAAGTTTCCGCTCTCTTTCTATGCTATTTCTCTTATGTTGTTCTAAATCTTTTTCAAGTTGGTCCAATCGGTCGATTTGGGATTTAATTCCAATTTTTTGACTCAAAAGCTTTATTGTAATCACCAATCCATAAATAAATAACAAACCAAGTCCAAAGATAAGTGCAGGGATGGTTAAATCAGAAGTGTTAGTTGGAATGGTATAAGATTTAGAGCCAGATTCCTCAATGATCATGGAATCGACCATACCTTGAATCGAATCAACTTTAGCTTGGCTATTTTTCTGTTCCTGGATAAGCAACTTCTCATTTTGCTTTAAAGAATCTGTCCAAACTTTTCTTAACCTGTCCCAATCGGCTTCTTTTACTACCAAATATCCCGGTGAATTAGAAGCCTGCCTGAAAATAGTATCAGAGGCTTGAATGTCAATTTCCGAAGCTGAAGCTTTTGATTTTTGGGATACAGCTGGAAAGAAGGGAAATAATAAAAAAACAGTTGAAAGCCCAATAAAGGCTGTCATCAATTTAGAAGAAGTCACAATATTTATTTTAGGGTGATATTAACTTCCAAATTATACTAAAAAACTTTCAAAAAAAATTATGTTATTGTTATGAAAATTTAAACAATTGTCTTTATATCAATCTATTTCCTAACAGAAACGAGAAAAGATCCCTGACTTAATTGAATTAGTATTAACAGCTAAAGGGATCGTATATAGATCCTTTTTTCCAGCCGTTGAAACGGTTGGCTATTGTATGGGACTTCCCTAAGGGACTGTAAAGAAATTTAGCTTGGGTATTTAGAAAAATGCCGTAGACATGTATGATATAAAATGCGTTATCCTGAAATAGTTCGACGCCCTTCGGGGTCGTGGAAATTTTCCTCTCATTTTTTTTCCACGGGTTTTACCCGTGGCTATTGAGAAGTTTGACCCCTGTCGGGGTCGGTGTTTGAAAACATTGTTTATAAATTAAAGATCCTGACAGGATCGAACTTCTGAATAACCCTAGGTGCAACCCAGGGGATAAAAGTAAACGAGATTGCCGCCAACAACCCCGAAGTGGGTTGAACTTATTAGGAAATTTCTGAAAAAGTTAACCACCTCCCTAAATCGCTTCTCTAATTGGGACTTTCGTCTTAGGGTCTCGTTAGCCTATTGACTTCAATTTTAGGCGAAAAAAAACCGCCGAGTTTCCACTCAGCGGTTTAGTAATTTTTGAATTGAGAATACTTGGTTTTTTAGATCAAAGCGACTTAGTCAGCTTATCTATCTTTTTACTCAAGTTCAAAATTGCCTTGGCATATCGCGTATCCCATTCCTCCAATTTCTCGGTTCTTTGAATGGATACTTCATACTGAATACCAGGCAAAATCCAGGAGGCATATCCAGAAAATGGATCATTGCACACATAGAGTGACTTGTACCATTCTCCATAATACATTCCTTTTGGATCGATCCAGCTCTTTTCCAGTCCAATGAGGCCTGTATTTACCTTTTGAAGCTTTTTTGCAGAAATTTTACCAGAGAAAAGCGCAGCATCCAGTGCAGTTTGATAAGCAAATGAACTGGCATTTAACTTAGTCAAGGCCGCATTGATCTGATCAAACTCGGTAAAACCGGGAGCGATGGTTTTTACATTCTTTACGGCTTGTTCTACGTGTCCTTTAAGATCTTGCGCATAGCGAGGAACATCATATGGAATCACTGCAGCATTTGCCTGTCGAAGAGCTACAAGTCCGAATAGTTGGGCAACAGCACCGCCCATTTTGAAGCTAGGATCGACGAATTTTGAATAATAATGGAAGTTGTCATAATTACTATGATAGGCAGAGGGACCGCCTGAACCTCCACTGAGAGAAGGAACACCCACGTGCATGTAAAAAGCTATGTGATCTGATCCACCTCCTAAATTTCCGATCCTTGGTTCCGGACTTTGACCTGCCCAAATATCAAAGACAGTTTTGGAAGAATCAGGATAAGTTACTTCTTTGGATGCGTCGATGATTAGTTTTTTCAAGGTTGGGGCTGCAGATGCACCAAAGTTTCTTCCTGAAACACCTGCATCGAAGTTCATGTAGGATACCGCCTTGGCACTTAGGTCTTTTTTCAAATGTTCGACCCATTCAGTTGAGCCAATTACACCTTGTTCTTCCGCATCCCAATGACCGATCAAAATAGATCGAGAAGGCTTTTGCCCGTTTTTATACAATTCTCCCAGAGCTTCAGCTAGCGTCAAAAGCATGGCAGTTCCTGAATTAGGATCGGTTGCTCCAAATGACCAGGCATCGTAGTGGCTTCCAAGTATGATCCATTCATTCGGGAATTCACTTCCTTCGAATGTTCCTACCACGTTATTTGCTCGGATAAAATCAGGTTTCTGATCGACCATCACTCGGACTTTTAATTCTGTTCCTCCGGTAATTCGATAAGTAAATGGAAGTCCACCTTGCCATGCTTCAGGAACCTCAGATCCGGTCATTCGGCTAAGTATTTCCTTAGCAGCTCCATATCCGATTGGAGTTACTGGAATCGTATGAAAAGCAACATCCTTTGGGTCCAAACGGTCTACTTTCTCTGTTCCATCAAGCGGAAGCGCAGGTTCACTTGGTGTCAGAGGATCTCCAGTGTAGTCAAGCGTGAGCATGGAGCCACGCTGTATAGTTGTTTCATTGAAAAACGGACCTTTTGGATAGACGTCTCCACGGGTGAAGCCTGAATCCTTTGGATCGGTGTAGACAACCAAACCGATCATACCGTATTGCTCGGCGTACTTGGCTTTGTACCCACGAAAGTTGCCTCCATACCGTGCCACAGCGATCTTGCCCTCAAGTGGAACGCCCATTTCGGCGAGCTTCATAAAATCCTCTCTTG
>CAYTXN010000067.1:0-12637 GCA_964441195.1 uncultured Limnohabitans sp. | reverse complement strand
CGTCCCCATTTTTGTCTGGAACGAAAATCAGATTGGGTGGCGCTCCGATGAAAACTCCGTCAAAACCAATTGCAATCGCAGCAGGAAAGGCTAGACCCTCCATAAAAACCTTTTGACTATCTGCCACCCCATCTCCATTGGTGTCTTCCAAAATCAGAATCCGACTGTCGCCCGAATTGGAAAATCCGTCTCCCCGGGATTCATAATCCTTGTTTTCAGCAATCCAAAGCCTTCCCCGATCATCCCAAGCAAATGCCATAGGCTGGGTCATCATCGGTTCGGAAGCCCAGACATTGACTTTGTAACCTGGTTTGATTGTCATTGCTTCCACTGCTTCTTGAGCAGTCAGAAATTTGGCATTTCTTCCTTCCTGTTGAGCCAAACCCCACAGTTCGGTGGTGTTATACATTCCCTCTCTTCCTGAGAATTTACCCCAGGATTCAGTCAAACTTACGTCATTGAATTCACTGGTATAGACCAAAAGCCGAAGCTTTATCGTCTCCGTTTTGCCACTGGGAATAGTCCAATCTCCGTCTTTTGTAAAAGCAGGTCCGAGGCCCAACTGTCCATCCACGCGCCATTTATTAGGGTAGCCTCTGTTTTCAGGATGATCAAAAACTGCGACGTTGACCCGATCTTCTCGACCTTCTATGGTCATTCCTACATTTGCCCACATCGATGGCTGGCCCTCAGCCAATTCGTTCTTTTGTCTGGCGGCATTGACTATTTCTCCGTCAATGCCTTCTTTCCAAGGCATTCTAAGGAATAGACTTCCGTAATCGTATTGCCCAATGGTCACTTCAGTTTTGGCTTCACCTTTCCACTCCAAATCCAACATGTATTCTCCATTCAATTCGCTCAGACTCCAATTTTGGGTTTCTTCCAGAACTGGGTTTCCCATAGAATCCAAAAGCTGATAGATCGTCTGCCATTTCACTTCCTCTCCACTTTCTTCCACAATATTCAGGGCCACTTTCTTCCAATAATCTCCTTGAGGATTGTGAAAGTAATCCCGACCATTGACTCGGGTCAGACCCCAATACAAACCCGTCTGATGCTTGTGATGTCCGGGGCTGTACTCGGTCAAGTTTCCTTTCCCGTCTGGAGCAATAATGGGGTGAATGTAGGGGCGAAAATCCTCCTTCGCATTCTGAGTCAAAATTGGTTTAGGCTCTCCCTCTCTGAAAACAGATATAGTTTCTTCACTTTCGTTTTGGATTAAAGT
Source organism: uncultured Limnohabitans sp. (assembly GCA_964441195.1). GTDB lineage: Bacteria > Bacteroidota > Bacteroidia > Cytophagales > Cyclobacteriaceae > Algoriphagus. Next base: position 11,412 of record CAYTXN010000067.1, on the reverse strand, counting down.
TAAAACTGTTGGTTCACCAGGGTTTTTGATTTCATCTGATTGGTTTGATTTACAGCTAATTAGTGTAAGAATGAGAAAACAGGCTGAAGTGAAAATCGCACGATACTGTGACATAGGAAATAGGTTGAATGGGTTTAATGAAGAGTCCAATTGGGATGCTCCAATTTTTATGGGATAATATAAAAAAAGTACACTGGAATTTGGAAGATATTGAATTTCAGGTATTCAGTTTTTAAAAAATAGGTTAATCAACTTTGTAACTGATATCACTTTTTAATAAAATGGGGGCTGCCTTATTAATACCCTATGTTACATTGAGTCGGCAAAATCTTGACAGATTAGCCCAACCTAAATTCAGTACCCTAATTAAATGATTGACATCTTTAAAATTAAATATTCGAAATCAGAATAAAATTCTGAATTAAAATTTTTTTAAAATTTAAATTTAAGAGGTCATTATAAGTCGGGAAAATCTTGAATTTACTTAAAGGCAATGGCAGATCGAATTATGATAGATTGATCCATTTAATGGATCATATAAATCAGGTTCTCCAATGGGTTGCTAATGATATGAAACCGAGCATGACCCAAAGCGACACACAGGGGGATGATTATCTGTCATGCGAAGATTCCATGTGGCCTTTAAAAAACAAATTATAATCACATGAAATCGAGCCTGACGAGAACGTCAAACACTGGGATGATTATTCATGAAGCGAGATTCTCCCGAAGAAAAATCAGGACAGGCTATATGGCCTTTAAAAATCAAATTATAAACACATGAAATCAATTATAAATGAAAACTAAAGAAGAAATTTTTGAATACGCAGAGTCTCTTTTAGGGGAGTTGGGATTACATATTATAAAACAAGACAGAGACCGTCCATGGGGAGGGTTTCTGGTTTTGGATGAAAGCCAAGCATCGCAATTTGCTAAGGAGTTTTTCCCAGAGGAAGATTTTGAATCCTTGAAGCTATCCGAAAAGTTGAGTCCAAAGATTTTATTGGTCGCTCCAGAAAAACGTTTGAGTTGGCAGTATCATTTTAGAAGAGCTGAGATTTGGAGATGTATTGCGGGTGAAGTGGCAGTTGCCACCAGTGACAGTGATATTGAAAAAGAAATCAGTACGCTAACTAAGGGCGATAAAATCAAATTGAAGCAAGGAGAGAGACATCGGCTGATCGGCTTGGACGATTGGGGGATCGTTGCTGAAATTTGGCAACATACAGATGCTTCCAACCCCTCAGATGAAGAAGATATCGTACGCCTTCAAGATGATTTTGGAAGATAAAAATGAAAAATATGATTCCAATTTCTAGAAAATAATTTCAATTCTCGGAAAAAAAGTATCAAAAAAGTGCCTTAAATTGATTCTGAGGCACTTTTTTGTTTTGGTCTCAAATTGAAAATAGGAGATGGGAATTAGAAATAATGAAAAACACAAAAATTTTACCAGCCTTTATAGTAGATGACGATTCTTTCTGGACTTTAGTCTTGAAGCAAATCCTTACTGAACATGGCCTTTCCAAAATTCACACTTTTGAAGATGGTGAAGACTGCTTAAATCACATCCATCTCAATCCTGATTGGATCTTTTTGGATTACCACTTCTCTCATTAATTTTTTGCTTTTTAAAAAATCACCTCAATCCAACATTGGTTTTACATCGTTTATATATAAGATATATACTTTTATTAAACCAAAAAAACCAATGAACAAATCATTTTACAAATTCTTCATGGCAGGCCTAGTGGCTTTAGCCGTGATCAGTTGTCAAACACTTACTGAAGAAGCTCCAATGAGTCAGCAATTGGCAGAGGAACTCGCTGAAGACAGTAATGGTGGGGAAAATGCCCGAAAAGGCTTTGGAACTGAGTTCGGAGCATTCCTAATCGGCTCCGAAGAAGTAATCGGAGGACAGACCAATGTTTTGGTGTCCCCAGGTGCAGGTGCGGCATCCTTTACGCTAAGCCCTGATGGAAAAGTCTTGAATTACGAAATTAGAGTGGCCAATACTACAAATATCCGAGCTGGACATCTTCACTACGCCCCTGCTGGTGAAAATGGACCTGTAGTTGTTACCTTGTTTGGTGCCAAAAGTGGCCTTAATAATGGAATCATTGCTTCCGGAGAGATTAGAGATGAGGATATTGATGGACGCACTTTAAATCAGTTGATTGATGAAATTAAAGACGGAGAGATTTACGTAAATATCCATACTGCTGTAAATCCAAGTGGTGAATTGAGAGGTCAGGTAAGTGTAGTTCAACCAGGTGCAGCAAGAAATTTTGCAGTACAGCTTTCAGGAGCTAATGAAGTTCCTTCCGTAATGACTAACGCCTCAGGACTTTCCAAATTCCAATTCAATAAAAGCGATACCAATCTTTCTTTTCAGATTAATGTTGACGGAATAGCTTCGGATATACTCTTTTCTCATATTCATTTGGCTGAAGCAGGATTCAATGGAGGAGTGGTTTATACTTTAAGAGGTGACCGAGTTATGGGTCCGTTTAGCGGGGTGTATGCAAAAGGTGGAGTTGTAGCAAATATGCTTTCTGGACAACTTCAAGGTTCTACAGACCTACTCATCCTGAAAGAAGCATTTAGAACAGGTTATGCCTACGTCAACGTTCATTCCGCGCAATTTGGCAGCGGTGAACTTCGAGGAAACTTCTAATTTCCACGTTTGTAAAAAATTGAAGTTTAAAACCGGAGTTCATCGCTCCGGTTTTTTCATTTAATGAATTTCTGATCAACAGGAAAGCTTCCTGGGATCGGTTGGCCCGATCGGATCACCGCAGGGATTATTTTTTTCTTTTGCCTCTTGGCATCTTTTACAGGCCTCTTCAAAGTTGTAAGTTGGACTTGGAGGACTTGGTGTGAAGAACAGATCCATTTGAGCCAATGCACATAAGGTCAGCGCATCTTTGGGATCAGGTGGTGCCGGGGCGCCAATTCCTGTTTCATTTCCATACCATCTTTTGCATGCCTGGGCTTTGGCTTCTTCAGGTTCCAGATTCGGATTTTCGGTATAAAGTTTCAAAAAGGTTGCCGCTACCAAATCCTGCGCTTCATATTGTCTGATATCCGGAATCTGACTAGCATCTTTTGTGCATTTACCTGTGACGCCCGCCGCTATCATGTGGTTCCCGATGAAATAGGGTGTTTCCCGTTTGGAATCGGGTCTAACTTTAAATTTACCCGTCTGCATGACATCTACCAACGGAATGGAATAGTGGACACCGCTGCTGTCTCCTTCTAATGTGGGTAAAATATCAGTGTATGCAGTCCTGAACCAACCCGGAGCCTGGGGATCATAAAGTGGCGATCCGCAGATCAACAGTGGTATCGTGTATTTACTATCCTCGGGCCAGCCTGGAGGTGTCAAGTACAACTCAAGCATGGACTTGATGTAATCGCGGTCTGAAGGTCCGTCAAAAAACGCCGAAGCCATCATGATGGGCATATAGTCGTTTGGATATTCACTTTCTCCCGAACCGGGCGCTGCCACCGGATTCACGTCAATGAAAGTTTTATAGAGGTCTAATTCATCATCAGGAACCCCTGCTGCTGCTAGCATTCTTCCCCAGCGTTGCATGGTCATGGCATTTTCAAATGTTCCAGCCTGAAGTACTGCCCAAGGCGGATAATGAAGTAAGAGTAGACCCTTTTGACCAATTATATTCAATCCGAGTGGCGGAAAAAGCGTCCATTTTGAGGTTCCATCTCCCGGATTTTTGTTGACAGAATAGTTGTTCATGGGATTCCAAACCCCAAAACGTTTCATCAGTCTTTTGCCACGAATGGCTTTTCTGGCATTTTCAGTACTAAATACAGCAGCATGCCGATCTCCAAATGTCTTCAATACATCCACGGAAGCAGTGCCACTTAATTCTACCATGTAGCTGCCGTTTTCTTTGGATATACTTATCTGGTCAATTCCCGTAATACGGTCAGCAGCCAAAGAATTCTTAGTGTAGTGCTGAATCACATCCCCATAATTTTTGAATTTGAGAGACTCGTCAGCATATTTTGCGGCAGGGAAAAGCTCGTTTAGCGCCCGGACTGGCCCAAGAGGATAGCGATAGACTGTCATTTCAGTTGGGATTTAGATTTAACCTGGAGTGCCTGCCAATCAGAAAAATCGGAAATCACATTCAGCCCCTCAGTACTGACTGTATCATTTGGATTCCAAGTTGTCTTAACCCAAAAGTTTAAAGCCTTTGGATAGTTTTGATTGAAAATAACAGCATTACCGGGTTCGTTGTCAAAGGTTGCAATGACGTTCCCTTTCAAAGAGTTGATCTCTGCCAATGCTTCGGATTTGTAATCAACATCTTTTTGGCTTTTGTCTTTTTTTAGTTTGAGTTCGCAGCGACCTTTCCAGTAAGGAAAACCTCGATTGGTAAAGTCCAATGCTGTACCTAATCCCATTCCGTTTCGAAGACCAGGATCACCGATGTGTCGACCAGTGAGATAGAAAATCATCGCTCCGGCATCGTGACATGCATTTGCAAAATCCACTGCCCCAGGGTTTGGTAAATCAAGAGATGCATAGTCATCTGAGAAAAAGGTATTTCCCCAATAGGCGATAAATGGCTTAATGGAAGCTGAGTTTGGATCCAAGCCAGCTTGTGTCAAAGCAAAAGTAACGCTCCAATTCATGTCAGAAAGCTTGAGATTGGAGGCTATTTTTGCAAAATCGGGAAATTCATCACCCTGATCTGCTGCAAAATTTTGAATGATAATAAGGTTTCTACGGGCGGTAGAAAACAAGGTGTCATCGAGATCAAATACTACAATCGGCAAGGATTTTTCGGATTTGATGGCAGGGATGACTTTCTGAAGAGGAGAAAGCTCAGTCATAGAAAGGATTTGGTTGGTTAAAAATTTAATGATAAAAGATTCAAGAAGTTAGAATAATCTCTCAATCAATCAATGACTTACCTTCAAAAAATTTAAAAACGGACTCGTCTGCAACGGTTTTTCCTCTTAGGGTGAATTTTTCAAAAAATGCCTGGAGATTATTTTGAGATTCCTTTCCTGAAAAATTATCTGGAAGAGCGTTTAACCCAGCTAATGCCAATTCCATCAGCTTAATTGAGAGTTCCAGGATAGGTTTAGAGTCAAATCCAAAAGAAGCCTCTTTCCAAAGTGTGTTGATTTCGCTCCTTAAGGGCCGAAGGAGTTCAAGAGTTTTTCCAAGCATCTCCTCTGAATAGAGAATTCCCGTGTAGAAGAAAGCCGGAACCAATTGCCATTCCCTAGGAAGGGCGTCAGCAGTTCTAATTTCCAGAAAACCCTTCGGACGTACTTCAGGATAAAGTAAGGAAAGATGGTTTTCCAGATCCTCCAAACTGGGTGAAATTCCTTCGATAGGAATTTTTAACCAGTCTTTAAAAGTAATTTCTGAAGGAAAAACACGATCACCAAGGGCCATGATATGTATAATTGGGGACTTCATTGCAAAATCAAAATAGGCTTGAATCAGCTGATCTTTTGTTGGTAAGCTTCCGCCAAAATCCCCGAGTTGTATTCCGGTTCTATTTGGGTCAAGTTGCTGCCATAGATAGCTTCGGTAAGATTTTCCGGGGGAGATCTTATTTTCTAAAATGGCCGAATTGGCAAATATTGCTGAGGCAAAGGGGGCTAGAAGATTTGCTGCCAAAATTCGCTTCACTTGCATTTCTTCTGAGTCACCCAGATCAAGGTTGACATGCAGTGAACAGGTCTGACGCATCATTTTTACTCCAAATGGTCCAAGGGAAGCAAAATATTTTTGGAGTGCTCGGTAGCGGGCTTTGTCCAGTTGCAGCCCGATTTGAGCTGAATCAAACCATGGATTGGTGCCAATCTGAGCGAAGTGAATTTGATATTCTTCTGTGATTTGATTTAAAATATTCTGCTGAAATCGGAGTTGAGCCACCAATTCATCCAATGATTTGCAGGGATGGGTAGCGATTTCGATCTGCCCTCCGGGTTCGTATTGGAATGTACTTCCATTTGGAAAACGGATGGGTAAAAGACTGTTCTTTTCGTTGAAATCAAATTGACCGCCTTCCAAAGCGGAGGCTTTTTCAAGGACTTGATGAAGTGAAAATTTGTCACTTTTCAGAGGTACAGGTGTGGCTTTGGTTTTTTTAAAGTCTAGAAACTTCACCGGAAAAGCCTCCAATTCTACTCCTATTAAATCAATCCCTTTTGAAGTATCACCTTTGGAGGATTTTGGTGTGAAAAGCTCATGGGCTAAAAAATCCCGACATACTTCAAGGTTCAGCTTTTTAGTCATTGTTCTGGGTTGTTCTCAAAAAGTTTGGATTAGGATTGGTCTTTATGAGGGTCTTTTTCAATGTTTTTTTCGACGACTTGGATTTGATCAAGATACTTCCAAAGGTCGGAATCTTGAAAAGCCAATCCACCACCCCCTCGATTTGCCTGGCTGAGTTGTCGATTGATGTCGGAGATGATGATGTAGCCGGGTTCTAAGCTTGGCGCTATGCCCCACTTTGCATGGTCTTTTTCAAAGGCCCATGAGTAACCATTCATCCCTATTTTACCCAGATCGACATCGACAATGTCTTTGGTGATATCTTCGATTCCCAAGTCCAAATCCCCAAAAACGATTCCTCTTCTCCAAGACTCCACGTCAATATTGCATTTGAGTGTTGGACCCACGAGATCCTTCCAAAAGTCTTTTCCGACCTTGCTGCCTTTTAGAGCTTGGCTCCATTTTTTGTTTTTAGCAATCAAATTAAAGTTGATGCCTCCATGCGTTTCAAATTGAAAATGAGCAGGCTCGATTGGCTTTACAGTTGGCAAATCATTGGCAAACTTAAAAATGGCTTCATCTGAATTGGTCTCCGGCAAATGGCTTGCATAAACTTGTGCTTCGTGTTGGGAATGAAGGATTTCTGCAATTTGATTGGCCGTTTGGTAATCCTTCAGACTGACGCAGAGGTAAGTTTGCCCAAATTTCCTTTCGTAATCCGGGAGGATTTTAGCTCCTGGAATAGGGAATCTGGGAGTTGAATGAAGTAGATAAAATCCACTTTCTGTTTTTTTGGAAAATGCCAAAATACCCTTGGTATGTCCTTTTGAACCTTTGTTTTTGGGTTTTGGATTTTCGGGAGTTGGAGGGATTTCATCATTCCAAAGAACATATCCATAATCGGAACTGGTAGAAAATATCTGATCCAGTGTCAAGCCTAAAGCCGATTCTGAGTGATCCAAAGAAATGGGAGCAAGGCTAAGGCCATTTTCAGGCAGCGAATCAGAATACAAAAATTCATAACCTGTGGTATCCTTATTTGGCCCAATCTTAATTGGAAGTTTGTAGATAAACCACCAATCTACTGAAACTCCATCTAGGTTGCTAAGTGGCGAGATCATGATTTCTTGTCCCGTTGAGAAAGCTTTTCTTCAAGGACCTCAAAGAATTTTGCTCCAATGTTGATATGAAAGATTTTTCCAATCTCTTTGATTCCGGTAGGGCTCGTCACATTGATCTCTGTCAAATAATCTCCGATCACATCTATTCCTACAAAAAATAATCCTCGCTTCTTCAGTTCTGGTCCTATCTCAGCACAAATCCACTTATCCCGCTCGGTCAGTTCAAATCCTTCCGCCACAGCGCCAACTGCTAAATTCCCTCTGTGATCATCTGCACCCGGAATTCTTGCGATGCCATACTGTACAGCTTCTCCATCGATTAGAATAATCCGTTTATCTCCTTTGGTGACGATCTCAGGAATGTAAGCTTGCGCCTGGATGTAGCAAGTTTCCTGTTGTGTCAGTTCCTCGATGATCACATTGGTGTTTGGATCACCTTCGGAAATCACGAAGATGGATTGCCCTCCCATTTTGGAAGTGGGTTTTACTACGATTTTGTGGTGGGTTTGCAGAAATTCCCGGATTGCTGATTTGGAGCGAGTGAGTAGGCTAGGGGGGCAGCACTGGGGAAACCAAGCCGTGAAAACCTTCTCATTCACATCCCGAAGGGATTGTGCTTTATTGAGTACCAATACGCCCTCTGCCTCTGCACGTTCCAGGATATAAGTGGCCATGATGTACTCAATATCAAATGGCGGATCCTTTCGCATGATGATCGCATCGAGATCGGAAAGCTCGCCGTAGTAGTCGCGTTCAATGGTAAACCAATCGCGAAGATCGTCCATCACTTTCACTTCGCGCATTCTTCCTTCTGCCTTTCCGCTTTTCAGGAATAAGTCTTTCATCTCCAGATAGACCACTTGCCAGCCTCTTTCCTGTGCTTCCAACATCAGCGCCAGCGAGGTGTCTTTTTTTGGATTAATGGATTCGAGGGGGTCCATTACTACTCCCAATCTATAGGTATTCATGAATCTGCCTTCGTTCATTTTCAATTCAAAAAAGGGTACTTGCAAGGAATTTGCTTGTTAAATCAGTGATTTTTTGATGTTTCACAATTCTTAAGGTAAGTAATTTCTGAGGTTCTATGTCAGCTTTTGTCTACTTCGAATAGAGACTTTCATATCCCTGCCAATCCATTGATGGTGGATTTTCTAAGTACCGCTGAGATCTGTTGGAGAAAATTTCAAACACAGGATCTTCTGAGTCCTGAAGCATTCCTTTTGAAAAAATCTCAAATGCTGAGGCAAAGTCCCGGCTGAAATAGGTTTCCATTCCTAGCTCAAGTAATTCTTTGGTAGATTCTTTGGAAGCTTTTCGGATTGGGTCCTCTGCATCCAATACTTCATATAGGCTTACAGCAAGAGCTTTTCCTTTGACAGCTACTCGGTCTACCATCCGAATCGAATACTTTTCGGGATTTTCCAAGGCGTTTAGCGTGTTTTCCCCGATCAGGAATTGAGCGCCATAAACTTTGGTGAGTTGTTCGATTCGGGAGGCCAAGTTGACCGTGTCGCCAAGTACGGAACATTGCATTCGATCATTTGCCCCCATTGTACCCAAGACCAGTGGACCGGTATTTACTCCCAAACCCATCTTAAGAATTGGTCTGCCAAGGGACTCGGACTCCTGATTGAATTTTCTCAGTGCCTCTGCCATTTTAATCCCTGCCTCTACAGCATGATGTGATGGGACAGCAAAAAGGGCCAAAAACTCATCTCCTGAATAGGAATCAATAAATCCTCCTTCTTCTGAAATATGTTTTCCAAGATGACTAAAATACTCATTGAGCAATTCAATTACAGATTGTGGAGTCAGCTTTTCTACTAAAGGGGTAAAGTTTCGAATATCTGAAAAGAGGACAGTCATGTCCATGGATACCGATTCTCCAAGTTTTACTTTCGCGATATCATCGTGACCCAAATGCTTCAAAAACTGGATAGGCACAAAATGTTGCTGTGCTTTGAGGAGGATTTTCTGCTGCTCGTAGATTCTTGCATTTTCAATGGAAATAGCTGCCTGCGCAGCCAAAAGTTTGATGACTTTAACCCGGTCTTCTGTGAATGCACTGTGGGTCAAGTTGTTTTCCAAGTAAACGGCTACATTTCCCTGATTGTGGGTGGAAAGGGGCACGCACATCATGGAGAGTGGTCGCTGATTGATCAAGTAAGGATCTGAGGAAAAAGCATTCTGTTCACGACCATTCCCGATCACTATGGGCTTGTTGGTTCGTAAAGCCGTGTTGATGACAGATATGGGTAAAAGAGTTGAATCGACCTTTAGCGAATGATTTGAGCCTTGAAATTCCTCTCCATGATCCGCATCATTCTGCGCCTGAATGACCAGTTTTCCTTCTTTTTGCTCAACCAAGACTCCCCTTTTTGCTCCGGCATTTTCAATCAATATTTGTAAAGTTGCTTTTAACAGCTTTCCCAGAACCAATTCTCCTGAGATGATTTGTGAAGCTCGAAAAACCGAACTCATATCCAGAAAATCAGCATTTAGTGTATCCGAACCGAAGGTCCCGGTCTCGCTGAGATTTTGACGAATGGAGCTGGTATTATTGAACTGACCTGAGGTACGAAAGATTTGATATTTTTTCTCCATTTCCTGAGTTTTTCCATAGGCACCCCAGCGGTAATAGAGATAATGGGAAGCCAACAAATAGCCTTCGGATGCTTTTGGCAAGCCACTTCTGATTAAAAATTGAGCAGCCATTTCATTGGCCATGGCTTCGTCTCGGATGAATCCACTTTTGTTTGCATAAAAAATAGATTGCTCATAGAGACTGAGGGCTTCACTTACATTTCCTTTTGACCCCATCAGTTCAGCTTCCATAAGCAAGCGGAGGTGCTCAAAGTTTTCAGGGCAGGTTTCGGCCCATTTGGCCATTTTCTCTAAGCTTTCATACATGGATAGCATTAACGACTCCCTTTCCTCAAATTCCAGATCGGCAAGCAACATGGCTTTGACCAAAAATGAGACGATCTGAAACCTTACAGATTGTGGAAGGGACATGACCGATGCCATCAGGTTTTCTTGCTCTTTGATATGAGGAAGTGCGCCAACAGGATCATTATAAAGCAGGTGAATTTCAGCTTTGTAGATGTGGTAATTAGCAATCCCTGTCATGAAATGCCTCTCCAACATGCCACTGACGCATTCCATTTCATCAAATTTCTCGTCAGTCAGGGAGAATTGACTTTTGGTCAAGCCTTGAAAATTTTGCTGCATCTGAAGAAAAAGCGTACCCGAATCATAGGAATCCTGGTACTCGCATTCTTTTACAATTACCAGTAACTTACGCTGCTCTCTGGAAGCTGTCTCTAAATCCAGCGTCGGATCCCAAATGATGCAGTCCTGTGCGCTATAGGCTAGATATAAAAGGTCTCCTGATTGATATCCGGCTTTGATTCCTCTCTGAAACCAAGTCGTCATACTTGACCAATGATTGCTCCAGTGGTGGACAAACATGGTGTAGACGTAGATGATCCTCGATCTCAGAGAAATGTCGTCAAACTTTTCGATCAGGTTGACAGCAAGCTTTCCGTACTTGTAGCCTTCGGCAGGATTATCAAAATATCCAGAAAGTAGCATTGCATATCCTGCATATGCAAAGGCAGTTTCAGGGCTATTGCCATACTTCAAAGCGATATTGACAGACTTCAATACTAAGTAAGGGAACATCCGACCAGAACCGGACAAGAAGGCTGCAGGAAATATTTCCATCAACAACTGACTGGCGATCTTTGCTTTTTGGTCGCTGATCTCAGGATTATTAATTAAGTCTGAGACTTCTTTTCCGTTTAGATTTTCGGTGACAAGCCGGACTTCCTCGGCAACATTTTTTTCATCCGGAACCTGAATGAAGTTAAATCCAAGGATCTGAAGTCCCTGATAGGCAGCTCTGATAGACTCTGGAAGTTTTCCAATTGTGGCATACTGCCGGGTTCGAACAGCCAAGATCAGTCCTTTCTCCACTGGAGTACGAGCGTTTTTCAGCATGACTTCAGTCCAGTCATCTGC
>CAYTXN010000066.1:11075-12660 GCA_964441195.1 uncultured Limnohabitans sp. | reverse complement strand
AACCCGAAGGTTGGCTTTCTAAATTAGTAAAGGATTTCTTATTTAAACCCGATTTCCTCTAAACCAGCATGGCTGATTTTAATTGCCTCAAGTGGATCCAATCCAAAAGTATTATCCTGTTCTACAAGATAATATTCCATTCCAGATTTAGCCTTAGCATCCAAAATCCGCTTGAAGTCGATGTTTCCGGTTCCTACAGGAGCAAACTGACTGGAATCATTCATGTCCTTCACATGCCAAGACTTGAAACGTCCCGGATATTTTTCGAAATAGGTCAAAGGATCGACTCCAGCTTTGGTTACCCAAAATAAATCCATTTGGTAATTGACATCCGCAGGATCAGTATTTTCCAAAATGTAATCTGTTAGAATTGTACCGTCTGCCATCGCTTTGAATTCAAAGTCATGATTGTGATAAAGCAATTTCAAACCAGCTGCAGAACATTTTGCACCAAGGGTTTTGAGGATTTCAACCAATTCAGCAGGAGTGCCTTTCATGCCCATACCATCTGGCCCAAAAGAAAACATGCCCATTGGAGGTACTGGAATCACAAAATATTCAATGCCAGCCGCCACTGTCGCAGCGATTTGCTCGTCGGCATTATCTAGAGTTACGCCACCCATGTGGGTACTTTTGGCAGTAAGTCCAAGAGAATCCAAGTAGCTTTTGAATGCTGCGGGTTCCATGCCATAGAATTTTCCATCTGCATATCCAGCAGCTTCCACGTATGCATATCCAGCGTCAGCTACTGCTTTGAGTGTTCCTTTTGGATCTGTGCCCATTGCGTCACGAACTGTGTAAAGCGCTAATCCTCCAAATTTTGCAGGAGTTTCTTCGATGACTTCAGTTGTTTCCTCAGTTTTTGGACTGCAGGAAAAAAAGCCAAGCATTATAGCGAGAAGTAAGACAAAAGGCAGATTTAAATATTTTTTCATATGTATTGGGGATTTTAAGAAGGCTAAGATACCCAAAAGAGAATGAATACTGCTAATAAGTTCTGTTCCTTAAATCTGAATGAGATATGAGAATCTTACTTTTTCTCAAGCAATTCAAAAAGAAGTTCAGGCTCATCTGTGGTAATGAAATCCGTATTTTGCTCGAGCAGCCATTTCATGTCATCCGGATTATTGACTGTCCAAGCGTTAACTGTAAGTCCAAGATTTTGGGCTTCTTTTATCCATTCCGGCTTGAGCCTGAGTACTCTGATGTTGTAATCAAAACCAAAAAAACCATCTTCTTTAAGTTGAGCTGGTGACTTGTCTCCTGTGAGGTACGCGACATTGGCCATTTGGTCAGTTTCAATTGCCTTTTTGCCGCCTTCATAGCTGAAGGTGATGTAATCGACCCATTTTTCAGCTTTCATTTCTTTCACTGTTTTGACGGAAAGTTCTCCGACTTTTTCGCTTCGCTCAACGCTAATACTTGATGGTTTGAATTCGAGGATCAACTTTGTTCCTTGCTGCTTCATTCCTTCAGCCAAGTATTCTTTCAGAGTTGGGATTTTCTCACCATTTGGAAGTTTTATTGTCAAGAGCTGCTCGTAGGTGGAGGTTTCAATATCCATTCCTTCAAAATCCCCGTCATG
>CAYTXN010000066.1:8926-10975 GCA_964441195.1 uncultured Limnohabitans sp. | reverse complement strand
GCTACCAAAAGAAGATGGATCAGCATCAGAATATTCACTCCCAAAACTGCCATTCGATTAGGAGTAATTCCCCACTCGGAAATCCGAAATGCAATCGCCGAAAGTGCCACGCCATTTACGACTATCGTCACCAGAGAAAGTAAAACCAGAATCCAGACACCTGGACTGGATTTTTCTTCTTTGGAGGATTCCGCCACTGAGAAGAAAATCAATCCCATCACACCGATCAAAAGCGCGTTGAAAATCATGAGAAACTCCCGGTCGTTGTAGGGGTCCTTGCCGGCATAGACGATGGCTCCGAGATAAATCACCAACATAATCAGAACCAATGGACTGAATATTTTTGCGATAATAGGAGGTACCTTGTTGACTAGTTGAGGATTGGTTTGGGTCAGGTGAGTAGCGACCAAAGGTGCCGCGGCGAGGCCAAATACTACGATGTATTCGAAGTAGAACTCCTCGATTTGAAGCCCGATGAGACTGAATAATCCAATTGTAATTCCGGACATCAGGCCTCCTGCCAGAAGCAAGATAGCGCCCATGATTACTGCGTCTCCGTTAAAATTGAGATAGTTTAGACGACGAGAAAGGTCATTGAATTTTGTGCCTGAAAATACAAAACCCAGCAATCCCCAAAGTAACAATGGAAGGTGAATGCAGGCCAATATAAAGGTGTCGCTTTCCTGATTTTCGGGGAGTAGATTAATGTAGAGTGCTGAAAGCAGAATTACTCCAAAAGGAATTGCCAGGGACTTTAGTGAGAGGTTGTTTTTCCAGGCAAAATAGGCAGTAACAAATGGAAAGGCGATAAATCCCAAATTCCGAGGATAGAAGAACTCCTCATCGATCGAAAAGATAGCGGGAAATTTGGCTAAAATTCCAGCTAAAAGTGCCGCGACAATCACGAAATTCCAGTCGCTTCGACTTCCCCAACTGACTCGGTCGGAATCGTAGTTTAACCTTTCGTGCCAAAATTCAGCGAGTTGATTACCTTGGAGTTCTGGATAGATCTGGCCAAATGACGTTCTAAAACCAGATTTATTTTTTCTGTAAAGACTTTCCAGATAGCCTGGATCATCGATGTGGGTTAGGATTTCTTCATTCATGCTTTGGTAATGTTAAGTCAATTGATTTAAGGTTTATTTTAAAATGTAACTTGATTTGCTGTCATTGAATTATTTCACTTGATTCTAGAATTTCCAAGCATTTATCCAAGGGGTTTCCAGTTATATGGATGCATTCGCAAAATGCAAATCCTTGAGCCTCATTTTTTGCATTTATAAATTGTAACTGGCAATCCTGCAAGGAATTTCGAGGCATCACGGGATGTCCAAAACTTGCAAACCAAATCGTAAAACCTATGATAGAAACTACTCCTGCAAAAAATAGAAAAGGGAATTTGCTTTCATATTTTTTTGGTTTTAAAATGGTGACTTCCCCCGAATGGCGGTTAAATGGAAGGATATATTTCAGTTTGTCATAGTGCCAGGCAAGGATGTACAGATTTGCCAAAACCATCAAAGGGGAGGTGACAAAAGATCCCTCGAACCGTACCGCAAAAGATAATATCCAGATGTTCAAAATGATGGGCAAGTAAATCAATGCTCCTAAAAGGACAGTGCCGGGGATGAGTAAAAATACGCCGGCTGTCACTTGGGCGTAACCGATGAACGTGTAGTAATATCCCGTGTGATGCAAAGCTTCCAGATAGGCTCCCATGGGATGCAAGACTGACAAACCACTTGCGAATCTTTCCCCGAAAATTTTTACCATACCGGCGACAATGAATGCATAGGCCAAAAGAACTCTGCACACAATAGACAATATCCAATACCATCTATTTCGCTTTATTTTAATGTAATATTCCTCTAAACCTGCGGAATAACTTGGTGCTGCCATTTTGTTTGAATTCAATTATTTCTAATGAATTGAGATAAGTGTTTCTAATCGTAGCGATCAATCCCAATGACCTGTGAAATTGAAGGCAAGGACAGAACTGATCCAGATTGCCACGAAATACAGCATGGTGCTGAAAATGATTGCGATCAG
>CAYTXN010000066.1:0-8826 GCA_964441195.1 uncultured Limnohabitans sp. | reverse complement strand
TTTTTTTAAGACTTGTTTTCATTAATCAAATTTTCGAGAAAGTCCAGATGGGATTGAAAAGCCGCTTTCCCAGCTTTTGTCGCGGAATAGTTGGTTAGGGGTTTTCTACCGGCAAATGTTTTTTCCACATGGATATATTCGGCATTTTCTAGATTTCGCAGATGCGAAGCCAGATTGCCGTCTGTGACTTCCAGTAACTCCTTGAAAGAATTGAAATCAAACTGTTCATTGACCATCAGGATGGACATAACTCGCAGCCGGATGACGTTTTCAAATGCTTTATCGTAATTCCCCTTCACGTTATCTGTCGTATTTGTAATACATCATTGATCCATAGATCACATGCAAAATGCCAAAACCCAATGCCCAACACAGCAATCCAAATTGAGGAAAAAAGGCGCCTAATAGTCCTAATGTTAATTGACCAAATCCAAGATTTTTTATTTCGCTCAGAGTAAAATGTGAAGCATTCATCAGTCCCAAACCATAGAATATCAAGGTTGTGGCTGGAATCAATTGGAAATATCCCTCATGAAATAGTGCAAAAGAAAATAGGCCTCCGGCAATCACAGGAATAAATAAAGTCATCAAAAACCGTTTTCCCGCAGGTGTCAAAAAAGGAGTGGAGGCTTTGTGACTTTTCTTTTTTCCCAACATCCAAGCAGATGCAAGAGCCAAAATCAAAATGACAGCTCCAAGAATGAGTATTCCATTTTGGAGCTCATGAAAGTTTTTGGGAGTACTGTCTTTTCCCATTTCGGTGGTGGGAAAGAAAATCCAATACCAAGTGATTCCAGCTCCGATCAGCGCATAAATTCCAGCCAATACTCCTGAAAGTCCACTCAGCGAAAGAAAGCGGGTACTCCGCTCCATCATGGATTTGATTTCTGCTAACTCCTGTTCCGGTTTTCTCATAATTAAAAGTACTTTGAGATGCAAAGTAAATCAAGAAATTTGAATCGCAATTATTCTCCTGAAATTTTTAAGAAAAAATTGGAATACGTTCTATCCAGAATCCAAAGAATCTGATCATTCACAGAGGAAATAGGGCATTTGACGTATGGTTACATTTTCATTGCTCCTTTTTATTTGAAGAAAAAACAACTAATGCAATGAAACAACTTAGTAAACTGATTTGGCTCTTGATTTTTTCAAGTATCATGATTTCGTGCTCAGAGAGTGGTGATATGGATCCCGATGATGACCAGCCACTGACCAATGATCTTAATTTTGACTTTACCCTCTCAGGGGATGAAAGTACCTACTCCATGGAGATAGATGGAGTAGAGGTGAAGAATACTGCAGAGATTCTCAATTCGCTTAATGTGGATAAATCGATTTCTGTCAACTTTTGGGGACCAAATAACGATTTCAATTTTGCAGGGATCAGCTGGATACCACTTGGCAATGGGACCTATAAAGCCGGACATGATTTAGGTCCCGGGAATGGAACTTTTGGCAACAATCTTTACCTGGTGGCTTTTGTCAAAAAAGGAAACGTAAAACACTATGCCTATTCTTCTCATGCTTACGGTTTTCTGGAAGACGAGAAAATTCCCGGATCTTCCTGTACGGTGAAAATTATCACTTTTGAAGGTAAACAGACTTCGTATAAATTCATGAATGGTAACTTCTCTCAGTTTATAGGAACGGTCGAAGGACAGTTTGCCGGAACTTTCAAAACCAAGGAAGGTCAGGAGGTAAAAGTCACAAAAGGTCAATTTCGAATCGTACGGAAATTGCCTCCCGGTGCGGAGGTGATTGATTGAGTGGTAGGTTTTGTGGTTAAAGACCTTTCCTTTTTTGGAAAGGTCTTTCCATTTTAGGGAAGTCGATCTTAATTTTTTGAATTCCCATCCACAAAATACATGTTCACCTTGCCAAGGTTTTTGGCTTCTATTTTTCCCCTAGGAATGCAATAAAAGACATCTTTGACTAATTGGTACGTGGCTTCTGAGACATTCACTTTGCCGGGTTCACTGTTACTTTCCATCCTTGAAGCTAGGTTTACAGTGCTTCCCCAAATATCATAAGCAAACTTATCTTTGCCGACCACTCCAGCTGTGACCGGCCCTGTGTGGATTCCACAACGCATCTGCCATTTTTCTCCCATGATTACTTTGAATTTTTTATTCAAAAATTCCTGCATTTCCAGGGCGGCTTTTACGGAATTTATCGGGTGAAAATCACTGCCCGAAATGCCTCCTGCAGCCATATAGGCATCGCCAATGGTCTTTATTTTTTCAAGTCCATTTCGCTTTACTATCTCATCGAAACCTCTGAATATTGCATCCAATTCGCCGACAAGTTCAGAGGCATCGAGGGTTTCAGCGATTTTAGAAAAACCTGCAAAATCAGTGAAAAGGACACTGACACTTTCATAATATTTCGGAGTTGCCTTTCCTGTTTCCTTTAGTTCCACTGCAGTCGCAAAGGGGAGGATATTCAACAGAAGCATGTCGGATTTTTTCTTTTCTTCTTCGATAATGGAGAGACTATTCGAAAGTGCAAGCGTTCTATCCTTGACCTTCTGTTCAAGTATGCTATTTTGGTTTTGAATAAATTCAGCTTTTTCTTCAGCTGCCTTGAGCGCTTCAGCTTGGGCGATTTCACGTTCCTTTTTGTACAGATTGATCTTGTCTGCTAATGCAAAAGAAAGAAGTGTCACCTCTATTGCGGATCCCAGCTGCATGTAATTAAAATAGTATACCACAGGAAGGACGTTGATGGTCTCCAGAATTGCTCCAATAAATCCAAAAATCAAAAAGCCCCATGCCAACAGATAGTATTTTGCTGGGAGATATCCATTTTTCAAGATGACTATACCTGTGATCAAAAAGAAAACCGCCATTAAAAAAACGGTTCCCTGTGCCAAAATGAGGAAAGGGATTTTAAATGGAGTGAAAATACCAAAGATGATGATCACCCCGAGAACAAGGAAAACATTGGAAATTTTATTTAGAACAGGAGCTCTTTGCTTAGTGTCCAAAAAAACTCTGGTGAAAAAAGTAGCCGTGAGAATGGTCATCGCAGTGGAGATGACCGCGTATTGATTTAAAAATGGATAATTGGGCCACACAAACTCAAAAATATACTGATATACGGTGGACATAAACCACGTGATGCTGAACACATATGCGACGTAATACAGGTAAATTCTTTCCTTGGTAGAAAAATATAGGAAGAGATTATACAGGATAATCAAAAACATAAACCCAAAATACATTCCTTGAATAAGGTCCAAATGGTGGGTGTCTTCCATAAAAGCTTGTAGGGTTCCTACACGCAATGGAAAAAAGAATGGCTGTAACGTGGATACCTTCAGAAAATAGGTTTGGCTTTGCCCTTTTTCAATTTTCAGGGGAAGAAGAAAATTTGATACTTTGATTGTTCTGCTTGAAAAAGTCAAATCATCACCAGTCAATTGCACTTCCTTGACCAATCCATCTGATACAGCATAGAGGGCAATACTATCAATAAATGCAGACCCAATTTGTAAATAGAAATCTCCTTCATCGACTTTGGAAAAATCCATTCTAATCCAAAACGCATCAGCCGTACTTCCGAAATTTGGAGTGTCCTGAGTGTATAAAGTGAATTTCTCCTGTATTTCAGGAGTTAATATTTCTTGAATTTGTAGTGAAGCTGAATCCCTGAGAAAAAATACCTGCTTTCCAACTGGGGTTATTTGATCGTTATTTTTCAGTAAAATTTCATTTTGAGCTTGGGCGACCAGAGGTGCTATCCACAGGAATTGCAGAAAAATTAATACAAGACCATATTTTTTCATTGCTCTGAAATTTTCATTAAGTTAAAAATGAATTTGATTAAATATTGAAAAAATACAATTTCCCTGCTCTTAATTTTCCCCTAATATTCTTCCTAAATTCCAACTAGTTAAGTAAGGCTATGATTTCATTAAAATTGAAAGAATTAGAGACCAAAACTTGGGAATATGTAGAAACGCTCCGCAATAGTCCACAAGCAAGATTAGCATCTAGGGAGAACTATTACCTCACCCACTGTCCTGTTTCCAGAAAATTTAAATATGGTTTGGGAGACTCTGAGATTGCCTTTTTGAAATGGGAAGAAAGGGGAGTCCTTCACCCAAATGGAGCTAAAGAACCAGGGAGCCCTTGGTGGAGCAATGTAAACCTTTGGTTCATTTATCTTTCGGAATTGGGTGCGCGGGCACTTGCGGCCGGACTGATGGATGAATTACCACCGGGACCGGCTAAAAAATGGGCAGAGTTTATATCGGATCAGAATCCCAAAACATGGTACAGGGCTCACAATTCAAGCATCATTGAAGGGTACTTGAAGTTTTCCGATCTGGCTGAAAATGAAAGTATTCCGGAGCAAGTGTTCATGAATCAGGTGTTGTATAGATTACTTTTTGCTCAATACATGGTCGAGGGAGATTTTTTCTTTTCTCGCTTGGGGGAGTTTCTCGCTAATCCTCGCGGTAATTCAGTCCGCCTGATTACACATCTTGATGGTTTTTATCCTAAACATTATCCGATGACGAAAAGGGAAATTGAAGAAGTCATGGACAAATCTCATAACCTTCAGGGTCGGTTAGTTAGATTTCTGGATAATGACATTATCTTACCTAAGATTCTCAAAATCTACTCATTAGCTGCTGAGGTCAACGGTCAGCCCCTTTTATTAGAATTTCTTACCAATAGCAAACCTTCCTATCCGGATGGAATACCAAAACCCTTAAAAATACAATCCTTGCCTTAGTTCAATTTATTTTTTCACAAACCGATACTCATAACCAAACATGACAACCGAACTTAAAAAAAAGAAAATCACAGTTCTTGGCGGTGGAATGGCCGCATTATCAGCAGTTCATGAGCTGACAGATTATCCAGGCTGGGAAGATCACTATGAAATAACCGTATACCAAATTGGTTGGAGACTGGGTGGAAAAACTTCCACAGGTAGGGGCAAAAACAACCGCATAGAAGAGCATGGAATCCATATTCTCCAGGGCTGGTATGACACTACTTTTCGACTTTTAAGAGCTATTTACAAAGAGCGAAAAGAAAAAAAACTAGCTCCCAAAAGCCCACTTCAGGATTTATTCAAAGATGGTTTGCGAAGGAACAATACCACATTAATGACCGATTTTGACAAACAAAAGGGGGAATGGACAAATTGGCCGCTGATATTTCCGGAGACGGAAGAGCTTCCTGGTGATGGAGAACCTCTGTCCACCTGGGATTTGATAGAGAAAGGAATTGCGATGATGCTGGAAATTGCTTTGGGCAGTCCTTATCGAAAGGGAATCAATCCGATAAGCAAATGGATTCTAGATCATTATTTCCCTTCCCATCCCGATCAGAATCCTGGACAAGTGAAGAAAAAGTCACTATTAGAGAAAGTGATCGAATTTTTCATTTCCAAGAAATCTGATATTGATCAATTCAAAAAAGATAAATATGATGGACTCGTGGAAACTTTGGAGGTTACAAAGGACAAAGCTGAAAGTGCATCGTATAAGAGGTTGAGCAAAGCCCTGAAGATTTTGGGGAAAATAGTGCATCTAATAGATGCCAAGGAGCGAAAGCTAATGACGAAAAACCCTGCGCTCCAGCGGATAAATCTTGGGCTCGCTTTTGCTTATTATAATCTTAAAGGGATTTTGGAGGATGTATATGACCCTGAAACGGACAAGTTTGAATTTAATAAGATTAATGACTACGACTATCGGGAATGGCTGACCAAGCACGGTGCGCCGGATTGGGTGATTTTCTCCGTGATCGTTCGGTTCTTTTATACGGGCACTTTTTCAAATTTGGTTAATGAAAAAGGCGGTGCGATTGGAGCAGGAACCGCCTTGGAGTTTTTTGCCAAGGGTGTGGGGTACAAAGGTTCTTTTGTTTTCCAGTTTGTCTATGGGACAGGAGATACCATGGTGATGCCGATGTACGAAGTGCTCAAAAGCCGAGGAGTCAATTTTAAATTCTTTCATGAAATCAAACAGGTACATTATTCTACTTCCGGTAGCATTGAAAAAATCTCTCTTGCAGAGCAGGTGAAGCTCAAAGGCACATCCTATGATCCTGTCTTCAAGATCGGAGAATTATGTGCCTGGCCTGCTTTGCCGAATTATGATCAGATTGATCCTGAATTTGCTAAAAAATTGATTGACGGGAATGTGAACTTGGAAGATCCTTGGGCAAAATGGAGTAATTATCGCGACAATGAATTCCTTCAGCTCGGGGTTGATTTTGATGAAGTAATCTTGGGCATTCCGATCGGGACTTTGAAGACAATCTGCAGTGAAATCATTGAAAAAGAAGACAAATGGAAGCTGATGACCGAAAATGTCCTCACCACACCTACTCAATCTGCTCAGTTGTGGTTAAAGCCCACATTGAAGGAATTGGGATTCGAGTTGGCTGATTGGGGGTTACCTGAAGAAGGTGGCGCTCCTAATGTGGTAGTCTACCAAAATCCCATGTATTCTTGGTTGGACAGCTCTCTTGTTTTACCAAACGAAGACTGGCCTTCAACTCAAAAACCCGAGTTTTTAGCCTACTTCACAGGCCCATTTCTTTTGCGGGAACCGCTGCCTCCTTTTTCTGATCATCAATTTCAAAAGAAAGAGCTGGATCGGTTAATTGATTCTTTTGAGCAATGGTTGAATGATAATTCCGGCTGGTTTTGGCCAAAGGGTACTACAGATAACTACCCACAGGGATTAGACTTTCAATTGTTGGCTGATCCTGATAATAATACGGAGGGATTTAAACGCTTGGCTAACCAATACTTTAGAGCAAATGTAAGGCCTACGGATCATTACACACTCTCTGTTCCCAAAAGCTCAAAATACCGTCTCAAAACCGATCAAAGTGGTTTTGATAATATGTTTCTCTGTGGAGACTGGATTGATTTTGGTGGAAATGTAGGATATATCGATGGGACGATTCAATCAGGAATGCAGGCTGGACAGGCTTTACGTACCAAGCTGAATCTTGGAAATCATAAATCAATTTGGCGTTAAAAACGAGTTTTTCGGTGTTTGATTGGAGAGGAAGATAAGAGCAGAGCGAAGGAAAGCTACCTCTGTTTATATTGCCTAATATGGGAATTTCCCGCAACAGTTTGTTGTGGCGATACGCAGGTTGATTTGGGCAAAACCCCCTTAAAGTGATGGATTGGCATAAGGAACAATAGTTGTTTAAGCATTAGAATAAATTAAACCAACTAAATTTCTTATGAAAACTAGTAACCAAATTCTACCCAGCACTTCAACGAGATCTTCAATGATCAAACGGTCAGGAGTGATTTTACTTTCCGCATTTAGTCTAATGGGATTTGCTTCGTGCGACAATGATGATGATGAGCCAATCGTGGACACGATTAGTCAACAAGACAGAAACTTTGCGATTTCATCCTCTCAATTTATCAACGCTCAGATTGCATTTAGTCAATTAGCTCTTGAAAATGGTCAAGATGATTCAGTTTTGGAATATGGCCAAATGATTAATGATGAGAACAAAACCACCAAAACTGAGCTTACTGGAATTCTGGATTCTAAGGAAGTAGAAATGTCTGATGGAATTTCTTCAGAAATGCAGGCTTCATATGATGCGCTTGCCCTTTTGGAAGGTGAAGCATTTGATGAGGCATATATCGATTATCAGATCAGCGAACTTGATAAAGCAAAGTCAATGTTTGAAAATCAGGTTGATAATGGACAAAACTTCACAATCAAAGGATTTGCTACCAAGACTTTGGAGGCTATTCAAACTAATAGAAATAAAGCAGTTGTCGTGAGAACTGAAATCGACATTGAGAATATCTAATCGATAATTCTTATAAAAATCAAAGCCGACTTCTCATTTGAGAAGTCGGCTTTTTTGTGGGTTTTATCCACTATTCATAAAATATAACCCTGTTTAGGCTCGGTTCTTTTGCATTTTATTCTTAATCAGAAAAGCATCGGAGCAAACATGCTCAAATAAGTTCTCCAATTTGCCCAAGTGTGTCCACCTTCGTTTTCGAAGTATTCGTGTTCAAAACCTGTTTTTTCAAGGACACTTAATAATCTTTTGTTGGACTCCATCACGAAATCTTCTTTGCCGCAGGCTACCCAATAGGTATTCACTCCACTATTTTTCAGAGCCGTGAATTTCTTTTCCATTTCAGCCATATCCGCATTGGCATCGAAGATCCCGCTGCTGAAAACACCGATATAGCCAAAAGTACCTGGGTAAGCGATCGAAGCATTAATGGTATGTCCGCCTCCCATCGATAGTCCTGCTAAGGCACGGTGGTCTTTATCAGCCTTTACACGGAAGTTTTTCTCGATGTAAGGCACTACGTCCTCGACGAGGCTTTTTTCGAACTTACCCTGAAACTGGCCAAAAGTTTCACGGGTTGGGGCCGGTTTCCCAGGAACGTTTCTGAGGGTGGAGGTTTGCCAAGCATTACCATTTGTCATGACCACGATCATCGGTTTGGATTCTCCTGAAGCAATTAGGTTGTCCAAGATCAAATTAGCGCGACCTAGAGAAGACCAGGCATCTTCGTCACCACCTGCACCATGAAGAAGGTACAACACTGGATAGGAATCTTTTCCGCTATCATAGCCAGGAGGAGTGTATACGTACATTCTTCTATCTGTTCCTAAGGATGGGGAATTGTACCAAACCTGAGAAATGTTGCCATGCGGAGTGTCATTCAGTTGAAAAACTTCAGCTTCTTCGCCTGCCACCATCAACAAACTTGCATAACGTGTTCCGTCTCGAAGTGCTTGTGAGTTGGTGGGATCAATAGCTGCCACACCGTCAATGTAGAAATTGTAGTGGT
>CAYTXN010000065.1:5243-12822 GCA_964441195.1 uncultured Limnohabitans sp. | reverse complement strand
GCATTGGTAAACATCAGCGTAGGGTCATTTTTGACCACAATCGGGGATGAGGGAACGTACTGATGCTGTTTGGATTGGAAAAACTCGATAAAGGTGCTCCGGATTTTCTTTGCTTCCATGGAAGGGCTAAGGTGCAGATAGTTCTAATTCTTATTTGAAGGACAAAAAGGCTCTTTTTATCGGGGGACAAAATTAATAGAAATGGCGGGCTTATGCTTATCTCATTCAGGATTTTGAGATTTACAAAAAATGCTCATCTGAATTTGGATATACTTGAGGTAAAAAATCAGCTGGCTTACGCTAGTTCCAAAATTAATTCTCCGATTTTCAGTTACCGTCAGCCTCTTTTCCGGCTTTCTCAAGCGCTTTCTCCTGCTTTCTGAAATATCCTCTAAAAAGAAAGTTTGACTTCATCGCTTCCATGTTTTGATTCAGTTTGAAGGTGCTTTGCTCCACATTTTCCATAGTACGAATCAGTTGTTCCCGAAAAGCTTCATCGGACAATATCAATCCGGCGGTGCCCTTTCCTTCCTCCATATTCTCCAGGAGTGAACTCATACGTTCCATCACTTTTGCTGCATCTGCACTGGTTTGATTCAGTTGATTGATTGACTGTTTGAGGGTTTGATTCATCAGCGTATCGGTGAAAAGACTGTTGACTATCCCATCACCCGATTCCAGAGTCTTCATCAGATTCTTTCCGGAATTTGCCATTGCAGCCGCATTTTGCCCTGCTGAGCGAAGTTCCTTTATTGCCCCTTTCAGATCCAGTCCCAGCTCAGGGTCCGAGAGAATTTGCCAAATCGCCTCACTTTTATTCAACCGTTCAGTTATTTCTGACAGATTGATCAGGGTTAGTTCCAAGTATTCACCGGTCGAACTCAGCTTTTCCAGCATTTCGTCTGTCCCTACTTGATCCAAGGCAAACAAGACGTCGCCTTCTTCAATAGTGCCCGAGTCTCCGATTTGGGGATGGATTTGGACTATTTTATTTCCCATCAATCCATCGGTGTTGATTGATATTTTCGAATTCTTCTTGATGAAGGATTGCATGGATTTGCGAATCAACATCCTCAGCAGAATCGTCGAGTCATTTTCCATTTCCAACGATTTGACAGTGCCAACTTCAAGTCCTTGAAAGCGAACATTATTTCCCGATACCAAGCCGTTGACGTGTTCTATTTTTGCCAAAACCAAAATGGATGAACCAAATATATTTTGGTTTTTCCCGATCATGTAGAGCGAGAAAACCAAAAATAAAAATCCGGCGATGACCAACATCCCCAGTTTTATATTCGAAGCTGCTTTATCGTTTGTCATAGTCAGTCAAAAAACTCCCTGACTTTGGGGTCAGAGACATGTTGTAGATTTTCATAGGTATCTGAAATGTAATTTTTCCCATCAATCAACATGATCACACGGTCTGAAGTCATTCGTATGCAATTCATATCGTGGGAAATAATGATCGCCGTTGCTTGATATTTTTCCTGCACTTTGAGAATTAACTGGCTGATCTCCCTTGCCGTAATCGGGTCAAGTCCAGTGGTGGGTTCATCATACAGGATCACTTTGGGTTTCAGAATCAACGTCCTGGCAAGCGCAATCCGTTTTCTCATCCCCCCGGAAAGCTCCGCAGGCATCATATGGATGGTATGAGAAAGTCCCACATCTTCCAAAGCCTCCAAGACTGCAGACTCGGCATGCATGGAGCGCTCCTCTTCGGACCAATGTCTTCTAAGGGGAAACTCCAGATTTTGCTTCACGGTCATCGAATCATAAAGCGCATTACTTTGAAACAGAAATCCAATTTCCTCCCGCAATTCATCCATTTGATCCTGATCCAGATCGCTGACATTCTGACCCAAAACGACAATTTCCCCTGAATCCGGAGAAATCAGATTGATGATACACTTAATCAAAACTGACTTTCCACTCCCGGATTTGCCAAGTATTACGAGGTTTTCCCCCGGAATCACTTCCATGGAAAAATCCCTCAAAACATGGTTTGACCCAAAGGACTTGTTCAGATGCTTCACTTCAATGACAGGCTTAATCTTCTCCATAGCATCAAGTCAATCCCAAGATATCTGTAATCTGCACTGCAATCAAGTCAATGATAAACACCACCAATGAAGCTACAATCACTGCTGTGGTAGCAGATCTCCCTACTCCTTCTGTGCCTTTTTTGGAATTGTATCCTTTGTAACACCCCACTATTCCAATCGCGAATCCAAAGAAAAATGTCTTCAACAAAGCCGGAACAAAATCTCCGTACGACAGCACTCCAAAGGCTTGGGACCAGAACAAATGCCAACTGACATTTCCCCTGATATTTACTCCCAAATAACTTCCATATAGTGAAATCGCAATCGCAAGACAGGAAAGCAAGGGCACCATCAGCGTAGATGCCAATACCCTTGTGACTACCAGGTATTTAAAGGGATTCGTCCCGGAGACTTCCATTGCATCGATTTGCTCAGTCACTCGCATCGATCCCAACTCCGCTCCTATGCCCGAACCGATCTTGCCCGCACAGATCAATGCAGTGATCACAGGCGCAATCTCTCTTACCAAGGACACCGAAACCATGGATGGCAACATGGATACTGCTCCAAACTCCACCAAAGTCGGTCGGGACTGGATAGTCAAAACCAAGCCCATGATAAAGGCCGTAATCCCGACCAAGGTCAGTGTTTTGTACCCGATCCAATAGCATTGGTTGATAAATTCTTCCCACTCTTGTTTAGGTTTGATGACCTCACGGAAAAACCGGCCGGTAAAGCGGGAAATTTCACCCACTTCCTTTAGAAACTCACTCTCAAATTTGTCGAAATAACCCATATAATTTAGCTGCACCTAAATTGGAAAGATATACATCAAATTTCCATCAATAAAGTCACGAGTTTTAATGATAAATATCAGGTATATACTACCCCTAGCGATCTGAAGTACTGAGATCAAGATCTATAGATCCTGAAGATCGATCATACTATTCCTGATCCGAGCTTTGTAAAAATTCCGGACAAATCGGATCCTATTGCATTTTTAGTGATTCCTTTCCTACTTTCAAAAAAAATACGAAAACAAGCTATCCCAACACCAGTAGTAAACCCTACCCTAAACCATGTCTTACCTAGCTCAAATCACTTCTCCCACGCTTTTAATCAACGAGCAAATCACACGTGCCAACATCAAAAGAATGGCACAAAAAGCCACTAAAAATGGCAAGAAGCTCATTCCTCACTGGAAAACTGCCCAATCCCACGAAATTGGAAACTGGGCCAAAGAATATGGAATCAAGGAAGTGACGGCCTCTTCGATCAAACTGGCCGAATACCTCTGTGGACAAGGTTGGGACAATATTCACATCGCATTTCCATTCAATCCGCGGGAATTACCCCGATTGAATTATCTCGCTGCTAACCAATCCCTTTCAGTTCAATTAGTGAATGCAGTCACGGCTCAAAAACTCGCAGACGAACTCATTCACGAAGTTGGATTTTTTATCGAAATCGACGCAGGATATGGACGCACCGGGGTTCACATTTCCGATTTTGGAACGATGGAAAAAATCATCCGAATTGCCACTTCGTCGGATAAATTAAAGTTTAAAGGTTTTTACCTTCATCCTGGACACACCTATTACACTCCGGACAAGGCGGGCATCTACGAGCAAAGCCGTCAGGCACTTCACATGCTGAAAATCAAATACCAAAGTGAATTTCCCGATTTGGTAACCCGGGTTGGAGACACACCGGGCTGTGCCGTGACGGAGGATTTTGGTGATATTGATGAATTGGGACCTGGAAATTTTGTCTTCTTTGACCTAATGCAGGCCGAGTTAGGAAGCTGTACCAAAGAAGACATAGCCGTTTGCCTGGCTGTACCCGTGGTGGACATTAACACTGAACGAAAAGAAATTCTCGTCCATGGTGGAGGAGTTCATTTGGCCAAGGATGTCTTGATGGATGCCGAAGGAAATAAAAACTTTGGGGAAGTAGTATTCCTGAATGAAAAAGGCTGGACCATCCCTACGGAACGGTCTTATCTAAAAAGCATATCTCAGGAACATGGACTAATCAAAGCCACAGACTCCTTGTTGGCTTCGGTGCAGATTGGAGATTTATTAGGGATTTTACCGGTTCACTCCTGCATGACTGCGGATTGCATGGGGGAATACCTGAGTTTGGACGGAAAAAAAATCGATCATTGCGAGGGAGCAGCTTGGCGGTAGTTTGTACCCTTACCGCATGCATTTTCCTTAGTTTCCCAACTCAATCAAAGTCATATTCCATGTCCGGATTTTTAATAGGTCGAATCAAAAGCATCAAGTACGCGGTCAAAGGATTTCTATTACTTCTGACTACCGAAAACTCCATTATCACGCAATCGGTCATTGCCGTTATATTCATTGGAATGGGCTTTTACTTTGACATTGAACGGGTTGAGTGGGCGCTTCAGTTTTTGGCTATAGGCTTGGTCCTTTCCATTGAAAGTTTGAACACTGCTGTGGAAAAACTCTGCGATTTCGTTCATCCGGATTACCACAAGAAAATCGGCTTTATCAAGGATGTAGCATCCGGTGCGGTTACCTTTGCTGCCTTGACGGCCTTAGCGATAGCCATCCTGATTTATGGGAAATATTTGGTTTGAACCTTATCAACCTACCCGTCAAATAATAGGAGGCTTAATATAATTTCCCTTTGAAAACTGCAGATAAACAGTCATTTTCAATAAAACTTTTTTTCTTATGAATATCAAACCTATCATTCTTTCGCCTACCGCTGATATCCTGGAGCCAAAGCTGACCAAGAGATTTACCAGTTTAAGCAATTTGATCTTTTCAGCGGGAAAGCATTCCCTTCCTGACTCAATGGTGATGTATTTCAATCAGGAAATAGATTCCATCGGTCAATTCAAGGGCACTACTGAGGAGACGATCCAAAAGCTCACAGCGGTTCAAAAAGACTTTCTGAATAAACTGGAAAAAGAGCAAAAACTGGTTCCAAAAAACCACTATCGGAATATATGGCTTACTTTGGGTATCGCTGTATTTGGCGTCCCGCTGGGTGTTGCATTTGGACTTTTGATTGATAATATGGCAATGCTGGGAGTTGGATTGCCTATCGGTTTGGCCTTGGGTATTGGATTCGGGTCCTTTCTGGATCAAAAAGCAAAGAAGCAGGGGAATCAACTGGACTTTATAATCACCTGATTATCCCCTCTGACCAAAAATCAATTCTGTGTATCCACAAGGTTACATATGGCCAAATGAGAATTAGTGTCTTTGGTCCAAGAGTAGAAAACACTGTTTTCTTCGATTTAATTATCATTCCCCTGCGAGAGAAGCTTTTCTCTTGGGCAATTCATGTTTTGTTTAATTGAGTTATCAAACGAAATCATAAAGATTATTTCAAGGATATCGTAATACCTGATGATTATTTCAAGAATCCGGAATAAGAAGTTAGAAATAAAATCACCGAGGAGCGATAGAACTCATATTTTTTGAGATGATATAGCTATCAAAAAATAACCGCTGGAAATAATTCCAGCGGCTATCCAAGTTCAACAGGTTTTAGTGTTAAATTTTACCTCTTTATCAATCGCTCGGTCATCACAATGTATCCAATCTTAACTTGAACCATATACATGCCCGGTGCCAATCCATTCAAGTTTAAGGTTTGGATAAAGGTTTCTTCGCGGTAAATGCTATCCTGAATTACCATTCTACCTACCGCATCAAAGACCCTGATTTCAACAGCTGAACCTTCATCCAGATCAACCATCAGGTTAGTTTCGCTTTGTGCAGGATTTGGATATAAGATGAATTGATTAGGTTCCATTTCTCTTGAAAGTTTGATTTCTCTGCTGATCGTTTGACCCGCTCTGTCAGTACTCATTACCTGAACTGAGAATCCAGCAGGGATAGAACTTCCTTTCCAGACTAATTGATCCCCGTTCAATTCTACCAGCGCATTTTCTCCTAAACTGTAAGTATGAATATCATCAATTGGATCGATGGTGCTCAATGTACCGATCACTTGTCCAGACTGTAGATCTTTAGCCAACTGATCATTGCTGATCATGATATCCTGAGCCAAAGGCTTGTCAAGAACTAAGACATTGATCACGATTGGCTCTTCAAGTTCATAGAAGTCGTTTTCGCCTAAACCAGCTTTCAATTCATAGATGCCTGAAGTCAATGGGTCGTAGTTATCTACATCGAATGTCATCGGTAGTTTTCTACCATCAAACCATGTAGCACTTATTCGATCCACTTTCTCCTTAATCACTTTCACTGGAGTGTTCCAATCCACGGTGATCAGCTCAGCAGATACACGTTTGTTTCCTTTGGTCGCAGGCTTATGAATTACGATGGATCCTCCGCTAATTACTGTGGCGTCATCAGAACTTTCAGAAGTGCCACGCTTATTATCATAGAGAAGCGAACTGGACGAATTATTGTCCCAAATCATAATTCTGAACTTATCAACTCCACCGCCTCCAGATACTTGACCATCGATCGCTACCACTCTGAACTTGTGACTTCCAACACCATTTACGGTTCCTGTACCAGTATAAGTAGCCTTAGCTCCAGAAATAACCAACTCCATATCATCATATGCCAAGCTGGAGAAGTGTAGCTCACCTGCATTAAACTGGAAGCTAGTATTACCATCTACTTGATTAGTATTATTTTTACCAGTCTTGTACTTCGCATTGAATCCAAAATTCGCTTTTCCTACCACATCGGCCTTGTCACCAATCATTGCACCTGCAGGTGAGTCTATCCAACCTCCACCAGTTACAAATCCACCGTTTGGATCATAAACAGGAAGGTATACGACTTCAGATAATTCGCAACCCCCTGCCTGAGCCGTCACAGGATAAAGGTCTGCAGCTAATTTACCAAGATTGAAAGAGGCTACTCCATCCACAGATAATGCTGTGTAGGAATTAACTCCTACATTCAAGGTAACCAGAACATCTGAAACAGCTGTTTCCCCATCTTTTACCCCGATCGTAATGATCACATCTTCATTGATACTTCTTGGAGTTTGAGCGTTTGTTACATCCAGTGTTAGAGGATACACAGTCAACGTACCAGAAACATAATTTATATTATAATTAGTCAACCCTGTACCGATCGCATCTGAGATAATTATATCGCTATCAGTTGAATTTGCAGAGGAACTTGCACCGCTCGAACTTATTGTCACTGATGTTATAGCATCTCCATGCACCAATCCAATTTGCGTAAACTCAGTGCCATTGAAAGTTATTGTTTGACCACAGTATTTTTCTGCATTGTTGGCTGTGACTGTTAAAGCCGCCTTGCTGACATTGATCTGCACGGTCTTGCTCGCCTCATTATAGTTGTCCGTCTCTGCAGCAATCACGGTCAGATTCTGTGAAGTTCCTGCATTCAGTAGCGTGCCCGATTCCGGTGTATAGCTCAAGGTTCCCGGTGCACTCGCACCTAGAGTCGAAGAGCCAACTACAGTCGCATTCAACTGCGTTCCGCTTAGCAGCGTGCCGTAAGTGATGTCCTCAGGGTTGGACCATGTGATTTCCTGAT
>CAYTXN010000065.1:0-5143 GCA_964441195.1 uncultured Limnohabitans sp. | reverse complement strand
CTTAGCAGCGTGCCGTAAGTGATGTCCTCAGGGTTGGACCATGTGATTTCCTGATCGGCCTTGTTGACATTGATCTGCACGGTCTTGCTCGCCTCATTATAGTTGTCCGTCTCTGCAGCAATCACGGTCAGATTCTGTGAAGTTCCTGCATTCAGTAGCGTGCCCGATTCCGGTGTATAGCTCAAGGTTCCCGGTGCACTCGCACCTAGAGTCGAAGAGCCAACTACAGTCGCATTCAACTGCGTTCCGCTTAGCAGCGTGCCGTAAGTGATGTCCTCAGGGTTGGACCATGTGATTTCCTGATTAGCTTTGTTAACCGTCAAAGTCGCAGCCTCAGAAATCACTTCCGTGCTAGAACCTGTAATTTTAACACGATATCTTCTTCCCGATAAACTAACACTGGGATTTGTTAAAGTGAGAGATTCTGTATTAACTCCAAAATATATTCCTCCTTCAATGAGATCTACCCATTCACCATTATTTAAATCCTCCTGCCATTGATATGAAGAAACGGTACCGTCTACTAAAACTTCAGTCTGATAATCATCCCCATAAGTTATTATTTCACTTGCTGGCTGTTTTGTAATTTGTAATGGTTCTGTTGTGCTTATGGTAATTGTAATTAATCCATTATTTGTATCTGCTCCGTTTTTAGATGATAGTAGTTCTCCGATGCTATTTGTAAAACTTCCGGCACCGAAACCACCAAATTGCTCGGCACCGCCATTACCACCACTATAGCCGCCACCGCCACCACCGCCATTAATACCTGTACCACCTGCGCCAAAACCAAAACCACCTCTCCTGCCACCGCTACAAAGTTGAGCTGTTCCACCATCTGCTCCTTCATCAAGACCTTTACCACCCCCACAGTCTCCTGTTCCATCGCCAAATATACCACCGCCGCCACCGGAATAGGTAGTAGTTGTGGTGCCATTTAGTTCTTTAGTAGTGATAAATGCTGATTTTCCACCGAAAGTATCCGAACCTGTATTGATATCACTTGTTTGTGAAATCCCAGGAAGTCCATCTATCCCTGTTGCTTTATTTCCTTCAAAAATCGTGGCTGCGCCGCCGCCACCACCGGAAACCACCAGTGCCTCCCATACAGTAGAACCTGGTGCCTGATATAGAATAGCTGAACCACCGCCGCCACCTTGTCCTAAATTTACAGCTGGAGATGATAAGCCACCATTTAATTGAACAAGGGCAGGCGTTTCACCAACAATTAAACGAAGAATTCCACCCTCCTTTAGGGCTTGCTGGTTATTAGGATCAACCGCAAACCGTGCATTGATCCTTCTGCCATGCCCTCCATCTCCAGCATCCAAAGTAGAGTTAAACAGGGAGTTGAAGAATTTGAAACTACCTCCTCTTGCACCCTGTACATCGAGGGTAATAGAAGTAATATCTTTCGGTATAACATAATCCTGGACTCCGGGAGTGCTGGAAGTAAGACTGGCAGGTAAAAACGGTAACGAGCTATCTTCTTCAACTGTAATGGTTACTTCTTTGAAGGCTGCATTGAAGTTGGTTGTCGCAGCAGCATCTACTCGTAAGGTGCTCTGTCCGACATTCAATATTGTACCTGTACCGGGATTGTAAGTCAATGCTCCGTCGCCTTGGGTCAGATTTGCATTCAACTGTTCAGGACCCAGTGCAGTACCAGAGGTGATGTTTGCAGGGTTATCCCAAGAAATGATTTGATTTGCTTTATTTACTGTCAAAGTAGCCTCAGTAGAAATCAATTCCGTGCTACAACCTGTAAGTATTACTTTATACTTCCTTCCCGATAAGCTGGCACTTGGAAGGGTTAAGGTAAGCTTTGAGGTATTTACTCCGGAATATACCCCGCTGTTAGAAAGATCTGTCCATGAACCATTAATTCCTTCCTGCCATTGAAACGTGTCAAGATTACCCTCTCCCGTAATTGTAAACTGCACATTTTCCCCGTAAGTAATTGTTGCACTTGCCGGCTGATCTGTTATAGAAGGCACTGTGCATAGTGAACCAGTATCATCACCAATAATAAAACCACCATCTACCAATCTGGTTCCCCCAGATCCAGCTTGACCAAACGATGCCTGGGCTATAAGGCATAAAAAAAAGAGTAAAATTGTTTTCATAAAGTTTTCATTTTTGGGTTAAAGGTTGTGTGGGATTTCTCATTTCTGATGATCCCTCGATTGGGTGGTCTAGTTGTTTTGTTTGATTTCATGTTTCTTAATTTTAATTGTAAAGGATTAGTTGGAACTATTTTTAAAATTTGCCTGAGCATATTCATTTTTATCTAAGGCGCTTTATTTGTCATTTTATTTGTACACTAACTGCTGATAAATAAGCCGAAATGGCATCCCAACTTTTCAACCCTAAAGAAGAAAATAAGCGTTTGGATATCGACATATTACTTGATATGATCCGGTATTGCCTCAATTCGCTTTTCGAAAATGAAATACACTATAAGAATGAGAATCAGGACCATGATGATCAATGTCAATATTGTCCAGTCTTTATTTCTCATACATTTATTTGTAGGCTAGTATTATTACCTATCGAAAAGTAGTTAGCAACTGCAGCGCAAACCAAGTATTACAGGCGACAAAAGGCTGACAATTAGGGTGTAATATGAAGACAAGCACCGGACAAAGACCGGACAGGAAAAAATAAAAGGTTTATAATCAAATACTTATCTGTAATTAACAAGTATTAAAAATGTGTCATTTGCTTTATGGCAGTGGATTAGATACCCGAAATGTATTCGTCAAGATTGGTATCGGAATCGAGTTGGAGCCTCTGCCGTAGGCGTTGCCGTGTTTTGTGCACACTGTCTACTGAGATACCCAGCATTGCAGCCATTTGTTTGCTGGTCAACTCCAATCGCGTAAGCGCTGCCATCCGTTGTTCGGCTACTGTTATATCAGCCGTGTTCTTTTTGAGCTTTTGAAAAAAGGCAGGATAGATCTTATCAAAGAGTGATTTGAATTTTAACCAATCATCTTCTGTAAGGATGGTTTGCTGGCTTAGTTCTGAAATCAGCAGTTGCTGTTCCGATGACAGGACATTGCCATTCAACTGTTCTTCCAGCTTTTCAATTAGGCTGGTTTTCTCAATGACGTGAGCGGTAAAACTATTTATTTGTTCTTTAGCTGATTGGATTTCCTGTTCCAACAGCACTTTTTCACTTTCGACTTTTTCCAATGCCAACTTATTTTTCAAGCCCCTTCTGTTTTCCACTAAATAAATGATCAGGGAAAAAGCAATAATGGCCACTATCAAACCATTCCTAATGAAAAGTTCCTTCTGTTTTTCTTTGTTTATTTTTTGAATTCTATACCGACTTTCCTCACTATTCAATCGCGCATTCGAAATTTCAAGGCTACTGGTCGCCACTTCTTTTTCCAGCGTATCATTTAAGGATATATAGCGGTCATTGAAATAAAATGCACTGTCATAGTTCCCCATTGCCCGATATATCTGACTTAGTGTATTATATGCATCTCGTCGATATTGGCCGCTGGGCCAAAGACTCAAGAGACGTAGGGCTTCTTTTACTTCGGCTAAAGCAGCTGGCTTATTTCCACTAGCCAGATTTGCCTTGGACATCCATTGCAATGCATTGGCTGCTTCATTAAAGGCACTGTCGTACAAGCTGTATTCGTAACCGGTTTTGAACAGAACCAAGGCTGAATCATAGTCATTTTTTGCATAGATGATTTTACCGATGTTACCAGACACCTTTCCTACCAAAATTGAATCCTTGTTATCAGTTGCCAAAGAAAATGCCTTTTGCAAATAAAAAATAGCGGAATCATACTCATTCTTATAATAAAAGCTGCTGCCTATTGTATTGAATGCACTTACCTTGTATTGGTAAGGTTTCTCATAATCCCATTCATTATTTGGAGAGTTCCAAGCAGCTATTCCTTTCTTCGCATATGTAATCGACTCATTATATTCCCGCACCTGATGCAGTAATTCCGCAAGTTCAGTGTAAACAGGGGGCTCAACTGGATAATTGATCTTTTCAAACAGATCCACTCCGTTTTTGGAGTACATCACCGCCCAGGCTGTTTCTCCAAAAGAAAGAATCCGGCGTGCGGAATAAAAGTTTACCCATCCAATTACCTTATCATTTTCAGTGTTATAAGCAGCATCCAAGGCATCGGCATACAATTGCATCAGCTGTTCCTTGATGGGAATTAATGCTGCTACACTGCGGTCCTTGTACTTGTCGTATCCGGCAAATTTTGCGTACATAACAGCTGCCTTGACCATACTAAAATAGGTTCTAAAGTAAGGCCCCTTTGCTTTTTTTGAAGTTTCAAGAGAATCCAAAAATGTAAACACACGAAGACTGTCCTCCTCAATCAATTGCTCCGTCAAACTACCCAAGCTATTCACCTCATCGAGTTGAGTTTTGCTTAATTGGACTGCCCATTTTTCGACATCCAGTCTCAGGGTATCAATTCCTTGTGCTGATGCTGAAAAACAAAATCCTGTAAAGAGTAAAATCAAAAAATACATTTGGGCAAACCGATTTCTAGGAAATTGCATAGGCTTAAACAATCATTTTAAAGAATATAAAACCAAACAAAATTTGATATCATTTTTTGGCAATAACCGAATATTACAAGAATTGTTTGTGTTTCTGACCTAATTTTTATTTTGAAATAGAATCTAGTAGGACAAGCTTAAGGTGGCTATCGGGGATAAGGGCATTCCACCTACCTACCGGCAAAGGCAGATCTGACCATTGAAAAACAAATTTTTATTCACATAAAATTGGTATGGCCTGCGGCTAAAAATTAAAGCCATTCATCAAAATGACCGATTAGACTCAAGTTTTGATTGGAAACAGGAAAGTAGCCGATACGAAATCTGATATCTTCGCCTCCATTGTATTTCAACCTAACCTGAAGAAAGCTTAATCCCTTTTTTGATATGTCAAAAATCACCTTACCCCTTGTCATCCTTTCTGCAATCGTACTAGCTACAGGATGCAATAAATACAAACCGGCTTCTACTGCCGATCTCACTGAGCTAATGGAGTATTTCTCCACCGATGGCCTTGATCTCGACAGCCTGGGCGCTGACAGCACCGAATTAATCATTACAAATTTTGCCGGGCCGGATTTAGTCCCCA
>CAYTXN010000064.1:0-12851 GCA_964441195.1 uncultured Limnohabitans sp. | reverse complement strand
GCTTGCCGTCGGTGATCATGAAGATCTGCTTGTTTGGATTTTTTCGCCTGCGAAGCAAATCCATGGCAAGTTCCAAACCGGCGACGGTATTGGTGTGATAGGGACCAACTTGCAGGTAGGGCAAATCTTTGATTTCTATCTGCCAGGCATCATTTCCAAAGACAATGATGTCGAGCGTGTCTTTTGGATAGCGAGTTTTAATCAGTTCGGCTAAAGCCATCGCTACTTTTTTGGCTGGAGTAATCCGATCTTCTCCATACAAAATCATGGAGTGTGATATATCAATCATCAGCACGGTAGAAGTTTGTGATCGAACTTCATTTTCCATGACTTCCAAATCATCCTCAGTGAGCAGGTAATCGCCGGAAAATCCGTGGTTGGCTTGCGCATTTCTTAGTGAATCGGTCAAAGCGATTTGGTCGAGGTTGTCGCCAAATTCAAAAGCGCGTCGGTCGGTTCCACGCTCATCTCCGGTGCCTGAGTGGGTTGTTTTGTGCTGACCAGATTTTCCACGCTTGAGTTTCCCAAAAATCTCTTCCAGCGCATTTTTCCGGATATTCTGCTCAGCTTTTCCGGTGATTTTAAACTCGCCTTTTTGATTTTCCTCTGTGAGATAACCTTTTGATTTTAAATCATCTATAAAGTCGCCAATTCCGTAATTAGGATTTGTCATGTTGTAGCGCTTGTCCAAGTTGGTCAGCCAGCTGAGTGCTTCGGCGACATCTCCACCGGTCATGGTGACAAGCTGAAGGAAGATGTTCAGCAGGTTTTCGAACGTGTTCTTCTCAGGATCCTGAGGAGGTATGTATTGGGTAAAGCGAAAGCCTTTCATTTTGAAGATTTTTAGATTCGCGAAGCAAGAAACGAGATTTAAGAATCAAGTAGCTGGTATCAAGAAGTTTAAACGAGTGACTTTGCTATCACTCAAGGTCTAACAAATAGGTAGGCAATGGAGTTTACCATTTCAAATTATTTTCGAAAAAAGATGAAAAACTATCTTCAAGTTGTAGGAATCGTGACGGGAGTATTGATCTTGTTTGTGACCTTAATCCAATTTAATGTTGCCTATTCGTTGATTTGGGCCATTTTTCTAGCAGGACCATTTTTGATTTTGTGGATGGTCTGGGCTGTCTTAGCAGCACCAGTGGAGATTAAGGAAACTTTTGAGGAGCAGTGGTATCAGGATAGGGAGGATCTCAAAAGAATAGAATAATACCTAAATTTCGGTCGTGACCCCCTCCGAAAAACACGCACAAATCCTCAAATCCACGGCCAAGCGTTTGGGTTTTGACTTTTGCGGTATTGCAAAGGCAGAATTTCTGGAGGAAGAAGCCCCTCGATTGGAAGAATGGCTCAATCGGAATTATCATGGGAAAATGGGCTATTTGGCAAACCATTTTGACAAACGACTGGATCCCCGCAAACTGGTAGATGGAGCCAAAACCGTTGTTTCACTCATTTATAATTACTACCCAGAAAAGCAGCTTCCGCATCAACCCGGTGATATCAAACTCGCCAAATATGCTTACGGGGCAGATTACCATGATGTGATCCGGGCTAAGCTCACAGAGTTTTTGGAAGTTCTTCGCGAAGATATTGGTGAAATCAACGGCCGGTCCTTTGTCGATTCGGCACCGATCATGGAGCGACAATGGGCTCAGAAAGCGGGATTGGGTTGGATCGGGAAAAATAGCCTGCTACTCAATCGGGAAATGGGAAGTTTCTTCTTTTTGGCGGAGTTGATCATCGACTTGGAAGCCTCACCTGACTTGCCGCTTATTAAAGACTTCTGCGGAACCTGCACCGCTTGCATCGATGCTTGTCCGACTGATGCGATTGTGCAGGCTGGCGTAGTAGATGCGTCAAAATGTATTTCTTATCTGACTATCGAACTCAAAGAAGCAATTCCCGATGAGTTTGCCGGAAACATGGAAAACTGGGCCTTCGGATGCGATATCTGTCAGGATGTGTGTCCTTGGAATCGTTTTTCCCGACCGCATCAGGAACCGGCTTTTCAGCCAAATGGCGAATTGGCAAATTTTTCCAACAATGACTGGATAGAAATGACTGAGGAGACGTTCAAGCGCGTTTTTCCAAAGTCAGCTGTGAAACGTACCAAACTCTCGGGTCTAAAGCGAAATGTGGATTTTTTAAGCTTTAAAAAGCCTTCAGACTAATATCCAAGCTACTTACAGAGTGAGTTAAAGCACCCATGGAAATGTAATCAACCCCACATTCGGCGACGGCTGCCAGTGTTTCTTCAGTGATGCCTCCGGAAGCTTCCGAGGAATATTTTCCATCGATCATTGCCACTGCTTCGCGCATCGTTGCATAATCCATGTTGTCGAGCATGATGTAATCTATCCCACCCACTTCCAAGACTTGGCGAACTTCATCCAAGTTTCTCGTTTCTATCTCAATCTTAAGATTGAGATTATTTTCGTTGAGGTAATTTTTGGTTCGCTCGATGGCTGCTCGAATTCCTCCGGCAAAGTCCACATGGTTGTCCTTTAACATCACCATGTCATAGAGCGCAAATCGATGATTTACTCCTCCTCCAATCAGGACTGCCCACTTTTCCATCATTCGGAAGTTAGGCGTGGTCTTGCGGGTGTCCATCAACTTTGCCTTGGTATGTGAAATTAGCTGACTGAGCCTATGAGTTTTTGTAGCGATGGCGCTCATGCGTTGCATGCAATTGAGCACTAGCCGCTCAGCGGATAATATGGAAGCGGAAGGACCGGAAATGATAAGTCCGATATCTCCAGCTTTCACTTGATCTCCGTCTTTTTTGAAAAATTCCACTTTCAGCTTGGGATCTACGGCTTTGAAGATTTCGCCTGCCAGTTCTACTCCGGCCAGAATTCCATCATCTTTGATCAGGAGTTTGGCTTTGCCTGTTTTTCCTTCAGGAATGGACGCCAAGGAAGAATAATCCCCGGGGCCAATATCCTCAAGGAGTGCAGATTGAATGAATTTTTGGAGAGACTCCGGAGTCAAGTAGGCAGGCTTCATGCCATAAAAATAGCCAAAATGAGCAGCTTGGGCTTAGCTTTTCACAAAATCTAAGCTGTAAATACGAAATCCGGACCCATTTTGGGTCACCTTGATGAAAACTTTAAAGACTCCTTGGTTGCTGGCATATTCGCCAATATATGTGCTTAGGCTTCCAGGATTTTCGTTCTGAAAAATCAAAGAAAAACCTTGGGAGGGATTTTTCTTAAAAAAGTCCCTCAAAATGATCTCTGCTTGGTTTTTAGAATACTCTCCTTGCTGCCCATTCACATTCATGGAGATGCTAGAATCAAAGAAACGGGCTAATTCACTACTGGACCCACTCCCGATTGCGGATACTACGGGGTCGATGGAATCTTCTGGATTCTTCTCTGTATCAGGAGTATAGAACCACAAAAAAACCGAAAGTATAAGGCTTAGCACTTGCATCACCCTCGGTTGGCAAAATCCAAGCCAAAAAAGGAGATAAGAAAGTCATTTTTCAGAATAGAAAATCAAAAAGACAAATGGTGTCAGAAAAGAATCTGGGGGGAAGTTTGGAATGAAAAGTAATATATTTGCCCCATGGACAAGAAAGTTTTATTGATGATTTTGGATGGTTGGGGCATTGCTACCAATCCTGCAGTTTCTGCAATTGACAAGGCTAAAACCCCCTTTGTTGACAGTCTTTTTATGAATTATCCACACGGTACGCTTCAGGCTTCAGGTCTTGCAGTTGGTTTGCCTGAAGGCCAAATGGGTAACTCTGAGGTTGGCCACATGAACATTGGTGCGGGTAGAGTTGTCTATCAAGACCTGGTTAAAATCAATCTTGCTGTTGTAAATGGTGAACTGAATTCCCACCAAGTTTTGGCTTCAGCATTTGCAAAAACTAAAGCAGCTGGCAAAAAAGCACACTTCATGGGATTGGTTTCGGATGGAGGAGTTCATTCCCACATTGATCATTTGAAAGGGCTATGCGATGCTGCCAAATTTCATGGAATAGAGCAAGTTTTTATCCATGCTTTCACAGACGGAAGAGATACTG
This sequence comes from uncultured Limnohabitans sp., assembly GCA_964441195.1. GTDB lineage: Bacteria > Bacteroidota > Bacteroidia > Cytophagales > Cyclobacteriaceae > Algoriphagus. The sequence continues at coordinate 8,809 of CAYTXN010000064.1, read as the reverse complement.
ACCCAAAAGGAGGGTTAAAATACTTGGCGGATCTTGAAGAACACTTAAAAAGTTCTGTTGGTCAAATTGCATCCGTGGTAGGGAGATATTATGCAATGGATCGGGACAATCGATGGGAAAGAGTCAAACTGGCTTACGATGCCATGGTGAAAGGAGAAGGTGAAAAGTCCAAAGATATTCTCGCTGCAATCAAAAAATCTTATATCAATAATGTCACCGATGAATTTATCAGGCCAATAATCCATGTCGGACATGACAATAAGCCACTTGCAACCATAGAAGAAGGTGATTTGGTTATTTGCTTCAATTTCAGAACGGATCGCGGTAGGGAAATATCACAAGTTTTAACTCAGCGGGATTTTGAGGATTTCAATATGAAAAAACTCAATGTTGACTACATCACCTTCACGCAATACGATCAAACATTTATAGGCGTGCAGGTACTATTTGAAAAAGACAACCTGAATAACACTATCGGTGAAGTCCTGGAGAGAGCTGGGAAAAAACAAATTCGAATCGCAGAAACTGAAAAATATCCTCACGTGACCTTCTTCTTTTCCGGAGGAAGGGAAACTGAATTTATCGGAGAAAGCAGAATTCTTTGTCCTTCACCAAAAGTGGCCACTTACGATCTCAAACCTGAGATGAGTGCGTTTGAAATCGCCTCCAAGATAAATACTGAGCTAAAAAAGAAAAGCGCAGACTTCATCTGTCTGAATTTCGCAAATGCAGATATGGTCGGTCATACCGGAGATTTTGATGCTGCAGTGAAAGCCTGCGAAGCTGTAGATGCTTGTGCGCAAAGTGTAGTTACAACAGCACTTGCCAACGGGTATACCATTATGGTCATTGCTGATCATGGCAATTCGGATATGATGATCAATGATGACGGCACCCCAAATACAGCCCATACCACTAATTTGGTTCCTTTAATCATGGTTGACGGAACCGATTATATCCATGTAAATGACGGAAAATTGGGCGATTTAGCTCCTACAATTTTGAAGCTGATGGGTATTGAAATTCCTGCTGAAATGACCGGCGATATCCTTTTGAAGTAATGAAATCGAGCATGTCAAAGGCTACACACGGAGGAATGATTATTCGTAATTCCTCCTGCCTGCCGGTTTGACTCTTGAGAAACAAATTATAAACAGCTGAAATACCATGAGAAAAGGTTTCACACACAGGGGAATGATTATATGGGTATTCTCCCGAATCGAGTTCGGGACAGGCTATGTGACCAATAAAATTCAACTATAAATACATGAAATGCCCATGAGAAAGGGTTCTCACACAGAGGAATGATTATTTTGGGCATTCTCCCGAATCGAGTTCGGGACAAGCTATCTGACCACTGAAAAACAAATTATAAACAGATGAAATTAGGAAGCTATTTAACCTTTGGTTTAATTATTTGGGTCGCCTTTTCTTGTGTTTCCGGAGAGGAGGGGAAAACGATGGAAAAACTTCCCTATTTCAATTTGACTGGGTTCATAGATGTGGAAATCGCTAAAATCGATGGTGCCAGAGTTACTAAAACTTCCCGTATAAACGGAGAAGAAAAAACTGTAGAGCTGGTATATACTTCTGAAGATTGGAAGGAAGAATTCCTTGCGTTTTATCGTGCAGATATCAATTCTCCGTCCCTAGCAAGAGCATACTCTACTGACACGCAGTTTGAAAATTTGATTCATAAACTCCTGCCTGAAGAAAAGGGAAAGGTGCAAGAGATCAAAATCAGATACAGCAGAGATTATCCTTCATCCATTACATTTCATTCAAGGGAGGAGAATCTATTCTTTTCCACCTCTACACATGGAGAATTTCATATGAATTTGGCCACGAATAAGTTGGACCATTATTCGATCGAGACCACTCAAAAAGTCTGGTTTCTTAAGCCAACCAATATCAAGGTTTTGGGAGTGGTAAAATAAAGCCTTGTCAATTGATCAAAAAGGCCCTTTTTTTCGAATCAAGGGTCTTTTTTTATTTTGAATTAGAAAAAAACCATTATCTATTAAACATCGGTGGACGTCTGGCTTGCCAATCGGTATTTTCCTGAATTAGTCGTCCGAGCATGATCAGTTTTTCCTCTTCAAAAAGATTTGCTAATAGGGTGATAGATGTGGGGCTTCCATTCTCTGTAAAGCCATTTGGCATGCAGAGGGCTGGATGTCCGGTGAGGTTGGTGATCTGTAGCTGTTGGCCGGCGAAGGAAGGCGTCACGATCACATCATATCCTTTCATCAATTCATGCATTTCTTCGATCAAAAGACTCCGCTGACGACTCATTTGCACATACTCCACTCCAGGGATAAATCGGGCAGCACGGAAAATATTTGGCCAGGAATTTTTGCGCTGAGCGACCATTTGATCATCCAGATCTAATCTTGTCAGGTCATCAAATGCCGCCGCTCCTTCTACGATCAACATATTAACGATCGGTCCTGGGTTCATGCTTGTATTAAGCTCGAGCGGATGAAGTTCGATCCCTTGAGCTTTGAGTACTTCGAGCACCGTTTGATCATTTTTATTAGCCCGATCGCCTTCAAAAAAAGCATTGAAATAGCCAACCTTGAGCTTTTTCACATCGTTTTTCGCCGAATAATTGAAAGCAGCAGGAATGGAGGAAGCGTCTTTATCATCCCTACCGTTGATTATTGAAAGCACTATGGCATTGTCCAAGACTGACCTGGAAATGGGCCCTATTTTGTCCATGGACCAACTCAAAGCCATGGCGCCATGCTTGCTTACCCGGCCATAAGTTGGTCGAAGTCCGGTCACTCCATTTCGTGTCGAAGGTGATACAATCGATCCCAGCGTTTCTGTGCCGATTGCGAAAGGTACCAAGCCAGCACTTACGGCAGATGCGGAACCGGCAGACGATCCACTGGAGCCTTGCGTTAGATTCCAAGGGTTTTTCGTAACTCCTCCAAACCAAATGTCGCCCATTGCTAAGGCACCAAGTGTGAATTTGCCTACCAAAACTCCTCCTGCTTCATCTAACTTTTGGACAACTGTAGCGGTCTCGTCGAAGGATTGATCTTTGTATGGATTTGCTCCCCAGGTTGTTTTGGTGCCTTTTACCGAAAGTAGATCCTTGATACCGTAAGGAATTCCGTGAAGTGGTCCCCGATATTTTCCAGCTGAAAGCTCTTGATCCATCGCTTTTGCTTTTTCCAAAGCTTGAACTTCTAGTAAAGTGATCAAACATTGAAGTGTATCGGAATAGGTTTTGATCCGATCAAGATAGATTTTGGTCAGACGCTCCGAACTGATTTTTTTGTTTTTGATCAGAACTGCCAATTGGTTTACTGGTAAATAAGCGATGTCACTTTCTTTTTCTGGCAAACTTACATTCGTAGGTAATCCCCAGTCCTGAGCTTCTTGATCTTGGTCTGGATAAAACCCTTGTGGCAGCGGATTGAAAATCAATGCTGGGGCTACAGAGTTCTCAAGTTTTGTTTTTCGAAGAATCTCAAAGTTATTTCGCTGGGTATTTAGCGCACTGATCATGCTGTCTTTTTCCGAAGGTGAAAAAGTAAGTCCTACCAGGTCGGCAGCAGCTTCTATAGAGAAAGGGGTAATTTCACCGGTCTTTCTGCCAAGAGAAAACCCAAGTGTCAAAAAAGCAGTTGCGACTATTAATAGAAAAGCTCGGGAGTGAAGGAGGTTTTTTCGTTCCATTGGATAGTTTTGTGTATATACCAAACTTAAAGCACCGGAAGGTGTTTAAATCGCCCGAAATAATCAAACCACTCATGGATCAAATTTCTACCCCCCCCAAGTTTCCAATGCATTTTCGAGGATTGTTGCTTCTCGCAGGAATGTACACGATAGCCTGGTCAGCTTTTTACAAATGGTTTGGTCCGCAGCTGCTCCAATGGATTTCGATGGGAAATCCCGAACTTTTTAGCCTTCCAGCATCTTATTTTGGCACTTTTGGAATCGTAGTTGGCCTTGTGATCTTTGTATCAGCCTTTTATCCCGTAAGTTGGGTTTGGTTAATTTTGGCTGGAATTACCGGAAAAATCATTGCCGCAATCTGGTTTACATTAGGTTTTGCACCTGAACTTGGCTGGAACAAGCGAAGTATTTTCCACTTGGTTTTCAATGAATTGGTTTGGCTGATTCCATTGATTTTAATATTTCTCAGAAGTCTTCAGGTTAAAAATTATCTCAACGAGGCTGAACAAAAGGCTGGAAAATGAACCTAAGAGGTTGAAAAAATTTAAAAAAACAGGCTGACTTATAATTTCAAGTCAGCCTGTTTTTATTAGATAAGAAGTAAGATAAGCAAAATGATAATGATTGCTCCTACCGAGATGTAGATACCATTACCTGCTCTTTTTGCCTCAGCCTTCATTTCCTTCATTTCGGTTCTGATAGACTTAATTTCATCCTTACTCATTGATTTAAAATCCATGGCTTTGATTTCCTCAAGTCTTTCTTCCATTTCTACCAATCGAATTTTTTGAGCTTCAGTAGGCTCAATTTTTGGGTTTTTCTCAGGTGTTGCGTTTGCGAATTGAACACTGACAAATATTGCCAAAACAGCAAGTAACTTTTTCATAATGTTAATTGATTTAAGGTGTAACTTTTTTAAATGTACAAATTGAATTCCAAGGATTACCCACTAATCGTTTAAAAACAAATCCTGAAAGTCACTATCGGAAAAATAGTAACTTAGAGGCTCCAACTGAATCGATCGCATTTTCTAAATTATCATTCAAAAAATGTCTCAAAAACAAGCGCATAAGCTATTTTTATTAGATGCCATGGCTCTGATCTACCGGGCACATTTTGCTTTTAGCAAGAACCCAAGAATAAATTCGAAAGGCTTGAATACCGGAGTCATGCTTGGCTTTACCAATACCCTAGTTGAGGTGCTAGATAAGGAAAAACCTACCCACATTGGGGTAGCATTTGACACAAAAGCCCCAACTTTTCGCCATATCCAATATGAAGCCTATAAAGCAAATCGTCTTGAACAGCCTGAAGACATTACCGTTTCGATCCCTTGGGTCAAAGAAATTGTAAAGGCATTTCGCATCCCGATTTTGGAAATGGACGGTTTCGAAGCAGACGATATTATCGGGACTTTAGCAAAAAAAGCGGAAAAAGAGCAATTCACCGTCTACATGATGACCCCTGATAAAGATTATGGTCAAATCGTCGATGACCATATTTTCCTATATAAACCGGCATTCATGGGAAATGGTGTAGATGTGATGGGCCCCAAGCAAGTTTGTGAAAAATGGGATATTGATCATGTGGATAAAGTCCGTGACATGCTCGGGCTGATGGGTGATGCTGTGGATAATATTCCTGGGATTCCTGGTATTGGGCAAAAGACGGCTGTCAAATTACTTAAGGATTTCGGGACAGTGGAAGGCTTGATTGCCAACGTCGATAAGCTGAAAGGCAAACAGCGTGAAAATGTGGAGAATTTTGCCCAACAAGGAATTCTGTCCAAAGAACTGGCGACGATAAAAATCGATGTGCCTGTAGATTTTGTCGAGGAAGACTTGATTTACGAAGGAATAGATGAAGAAAAGCTCCGCGCGATTTTTACAGAACTGGAATTCAGAACGCTCGCTGCCCGTATTTTTAAAGAACCTAGTGCAAAAAAAGGCACTATCAGCGCTCCTGCACAGATGGATTTATTTGGAGCTCCGGCAGCACCCGCCACTTCATCCATGTCAATCACTGATGAGCCAAGCGAAGAAGTACAAGTCGAGCTTGGTCCACCACCTTTCTTAGACACAATTTGGTCTAATATTCACAATTACCACAAAGTGAAAGGGAAAGCTGAAGTCGCTGAGCTCGTGGAATTCCTCCTTTTGCAAAAAGAGATCTGCTTCGACACTGAAACCACAGCGCTTGATGCAATGCAGGCAGAACTGGTCGGGCTGTCCTTTTCTTACGTTCCCGGTGAAGCCTATTATATCCCAGTTTCTGAGAATCAAGATGAAACTCAAGAAATTTTGGAGCTTCTAAGACCTGTTTTTGAAAATGAAGCGATTACCAAAATCGGCCAAAATGTAAAATACGACATGCTCGTATTGAAGAATTATGGCATTGATGTCAAAGGTACGCTCTACGACACCATGCTCGCACATTATCTGATAGAGCCGGAAGGAAAGCACAGCATGGACTGGCTAGCACAGCAGTATTTGAATTATATGCCAGTTTCCATCACAGAACTGATCGGGAAAAAAGGCAAAAATCAAGGAAACATGCGGGATGTGGACGAGGATGAAGTCACCTCCTATGCTTCCGAGGATGCGGATATCACGATGCGTTTGAAGGAAAAATTCGATCCAATTCTGAAAGCCAATGGTTTGGAGGAGCTTTTTGATCAAGTTGAAAATCCACTGATTCGTGTCTTGACAGAAATGGAATTTGAAGGCGTCAGAATCGATACCGAAAGTTTGGCTGAGCTTTCCATTTTACTGGAAAAAGAAAGTCAGGAGATCGAAAAGAAGGTCTATGAACTGGCCGGAGTTAGATTTAATCTTGCTTCGCCAAAGCAATTGGGCGATGTGCTTTTTGAAAAATTGAAGCTCGACCCGAAAGCAAAAAAGACCAAAACCGGTCAATACGCCACAGGAGAAGAGATTCTTAGCAAAATGGCCAACGAACATCCCATTGCCGAGGCGATTTTGGATTTCCGACAAATGGTGAAGTTGAAATCAACCTATGTAGATGCTTTGCCAACGATGATCAATCCAAAAACAGGCAGAATTCACACCACTTACAATCAGTTTGTCGCAGCTACAGGTAGACTTTCCTCGATCAATCCAAACCTTCAAAACATCCCGATCCGAACAGCCAGAGGTCGCGAAATTCGAAAAGCTTTTGTCCCAAGAGATGAAAATCATGTTCTGCTATCTGCTGATTATTCCCAAATAGAGCTTCGCCTGATGGCTGCTTTTTCACAGGATGAATCCATGCTGGAAGCTTTCAATACCGGTCGCGATATTCACGCCACCACTGCTGCCAAGATCTTTAAAGTGCCCTTGGAAGAAGTGACTTCGGATATGCGGAGAAAGGCCAAAACCGCCAATTTTGGAATTATTTATGGGATTTCGCCTTTTGGCTTGGCTCAACGGTTATCCATTCCTAGAGGAGAGGCCAAGGAAATCATTGATGCGTATTTTGAGGAATTCCCAGCGGTAAAAGGATACATGGACGGAGCCATCGAAAAGGCTCGAAAGGATGAATATGTCGAAACCATCCTCGGCCGTCGCCGCTACCTTCGCGATATCAATAGTCGAAATATGACCATGCGGAATTTTGCTGAGCGGAATGCGATCAACGCACCGCTTCAGGGTTCGGCTGCGGATCTGATTAAAGTAGCCATGATACATGTCTACGAATGGATTAAAAAGGAAAACTTGAAATCCAAAATGATCCTGCAAGTGCATGATGAATTGGTCTTCGATGCGCACAAAGACGAAGTGGAATTGTTGAAGAAAAATATTCCAGGGCTGATGTCAAATGCAATCAAACTTGCCGTGCCGATCGAAGTAGAAGTGGGTGTGGGGACAGATTGGCTGCAAGCACATTGATAGTTTCTAGTCGCTAGTCATAAGTATCAAGATATGAGACATTGCCGCCAGGCTGAGCGGAGTCGAAGCCGATTTTCTACAGGAAGTAATATTATTAAAGTGCTGATTATTAAATAAATAAAACCATCAGGAAAAATTTATGGTTAGGATTTGTAGCTATATGAAAGCTGAATAAAATGGAGATATAGTCCCCACAATTTGAGAAAAGCTTAATGGTTTTTAGTAAAAATTGCTCCTGAAAACATCACTACTTACTTCGCCACTGAATATCTTCTACCCCTCGTAAATCAAAAATCGTAATTCGTATTTCCAAATGGCTAAAGTAAAAACCACCTTTTTCTGTCAAAATTGCGGAGCACAAAGTCCTAAATGGATCGGACGATGTCCTGCCTGTGGAGAATGGAATACCTACGTAGAGGAAATCGTCCAGAAAGAGGAAACCGGAAAAGGAAGCTGGAAACCTCAAGGTGCCGGAATCAAAAAAGCCAATTCGCCTCAAAAAATCAGCGAAGTAAACTTCGAAGAGCAAGCACGCTGGATTACAGGTGATCCCGAGTTGGATCGGGTTCTTGGTGGCGGGATCGTGCCGGGATCCCTAGTGTTGATAGGTGGCGAACCTGGAATAGGGAAGTCTACGCTGATGTTGCAAATTGCGTTGATTTTGAAGGGAAAGACTATTCTTTATGTTTCCGGTGAGGAAAGTGAAGCTCAGATCAAAATGCGAGCGGATCGGATGGAAGCCAAAAACCCCGATTGCTACGTCCTTTCTGAAACGAATACGCAACAGATTTTTCAGCAAATCGAAGTACTAAAGCCTGATTTTTTGGTTATTGATTCCATCCAAACTTTGAATAGCCAATACGTAGAATCAGCTGCAGGTTCGGTTTCTCAGGTAAGAGAATGTACTGCAGAGCTGATGAAATTTGCCAAGGAAACTGGTACTCCGGTTTTTTTGATTGGCCATATCACCAAAGACGGTTCGATCGCCGGGCCGAAAGTCCTCGAACACATGGTTGACACCGTCCTTCAATTTGAAGGTGATCGACATTTGACTTATCGAATTCTTCGGACATCAAAGAACCGATTTGGCTCCACCCACGAACTTGGAATCTACGAGATGCGAGCTGAGGGATTGCGTTCAGTTGCCAATCCTTCGGAGATTTTGCTGACTCAGCGGGAGGAAGTCCTGAATGGGGTAGCTATTGGGGCAATGATGGAAGGGAACCGGCCAC
>CAYTXN010000063.1:9781-13018 GCA_964441195.1 uncultured Limnohabitans sp. | reverse complement strand
TGAGCTCAAAGAAATCGCAAATTATGCAGCCGAAACGCTCGAAAAGGCAATTTTAGCAACCGATAATTGGGCTGAAGTCATCGAAACCAAAGAGTTTGGCAAAAAATCAAAAGCTCAAGCTTTTGGAAGAATTACCACACATACAGCATATCATGCCGGGCAGCTTGCTTTGATTCTGAAATACGGGAAATAAGCGCTAGGTCAGTTTTCTGATGATTTCTTCCGCCTCCGGAAAGAGTGGTAGCAGGTCTTCGGCTTGGAAAAGCTCAAAATCCCGAAAGTCAAAACCCGGTGCCACTACACAGGATACCAAGGCATAGTTGCCGGGAGCATCTACCGAACTCCCAAAAATAGTTTTTGAAGGGACCAACTGCTGCGGTCGGGAATCCCGGTCTGTGACAGGGCCAAGCTTTAAGATTTCATGGCCGTTTACTCCCAATAGGTGAACAGAAAGCGGACTTCCCTCATGCCAAAACCACAGCTCATCACTTTGGATTCGGTGAAAATGTGAAACATCTTGAGAGCGGAGCAAAAAGTAAATAGAAGTAACAATGCTACGCTCATCCCCTTTTTCATTTTGAACAGAATGCTCGGAACGGTAAGTCTCCGAATAAAACCCACCCTCCGGATGAGCTTTTAGATTGAGTGATTGAACCAACTCCCCTACTCGATTGGCAACGCTCATCATGAATATGCTTTAATCAGAATATCCACGATGCGTTCAGCGGTTTTCCCATCCCAAAGAGGGATACCTTGATATTGTTTCCACTGGCCAGACATGATTTTCTCTAAGTAGGGTTTCAGTTTTTTGGGATCAGTACCGACCAATTCATTGGTACCAAGATGGATTGTTTCCGCACGCTCGGTATTGTCACGAAGTGTAATACAAGGAACATTCATCACCGAAGTTTCTTCCGTGATTCCTCCAGAATCTGTGATGACTCCTTTTGCATTTTTCACCAAATAATTGAACTCTAGGTAACCAAGTGGCTCACACATATAAAGGTTTGGAGCGCTGATTCCAAGATTTTGAAGGTTTTTGGCCGTCCGTGGGTGAACGGGAAAAATGATTGGAAGGCCACCAGTTCCTTCCAGGATCGCATCTATCATCGCTTTGAGCGACTGCTCTTGGTCCACATTTGCAGGGCGATGCATCGTCATTACGAAGTAATTCCCAGGCATCAAATTCTCAAAAATCTCCCCTTCCGGCTTGCGGAAATTCGATAGCTGAGCCATCAGCGTATCGATCATGGTGTTGCCTACAAAATGAATTTTTTCTTCAGGAACTCCGGCTTTTCTCAGGTTAGAGTTCGCAATCTCTGATGTGGTAAAAAAGTGATCTGTGATGGAATCGGTGACCATTCGGTTGATTTCTTCTGGCATGGATAGATCACCGGACCGAATTCCCCCCTCGACATGTGCCACATCGATTTGAAGTTTTTTGGCGGCAATGGAGCATGCTAAAGTACTGGTCACATCGCCCACGACAATAACCAAATCGGGGCGGTTTTCCATCAATTCCTTTTCAAAGGACACCATTATAGCAGCAGTTTGCTCCGCTTGGGTTCCGCCCCCCCCGCCAAGATTTGCGTCAGGTTCAGGAATATTCAATTGGTCAAAAAAGTCTCCAGACATCTTTTTGTCGTAGTGCTGTCCGGTATGAACCAGCCTAAAGCGAGCATCGACGCCTGAATTTTGAGCCTTCTGAAATGCGTGAATGATTGGAGCAATCTTCATAAAATTCGGTCTGGCTCCGGCAACTATCGTAAAAATGGGCATGGTTTACTAAATGAGTTTCGCAAAATTAAAGAATCATTCCCAAGACATCAGGGCTTTCAAGTTTTCATTCCCGCTTTTGGTAGGTTTTTTGTTTCTTTGTCTTGGAGTTTTTTCTAAATCTGAATTAATGATACGTTTAAATTGGCTCATCGATTTGAGGGGATGGGTATTTTTAGGATTGCTGATTTCTACTTCTTCATGTCTTCCCACGTTGGAATCAGAGCAAATCGTGTATTCCAATGATTTTTCAGATTTGAATCTAGCCGGGTTTGAAAACGGAAAACTTTTTGTATTTCAGGAAGACACGGTTGCGGGTTATTATCACAATGACGAAGTGGCTGTCACTATTCCTGATCTGCCGGCACATAATTACCTAAAAGTAACGATAGACCTCCTCATCCATGATAGCTGGGATGGCAATCCAAATGATAGCATAGCAGGACCGGATTTTTGGTATATGGGTTATGATAATGCAGAGGTATTTAGGACAACCTTCTCCAATTCTCCTTGTGCATCCACTTATTGTTTATACCAATCCTATCCGAATGATTACTTACGGCAAAATGTCCCAAAATCTGGTGCCGTTCAAACAAACCTGCCTGGCCTATGTATTTTTGGAGCTTTTGCCAATTATACAACACGCTATAGGGTATCCAAACTTATTCTCCATTCCAATCCGAGTGTAAGAATTTATATGGGTGCGGAGCTACTTGCCACCAACTCCCCAGACCCAATATGCGACGAATCCTGGTCCATTGCCAATATTGAAATTATAGCCATTCAGACAAACTAAGAGATGCAAAAGGATCTAAAATTTCTGTGGCTTTCGCTTTTTTGCCTCTTCCTAATAGGATTTCATCCTAGTGCAATCTCCCAAACTATCCCGGTCGGAACACCGGTATTGGATGATTATCTTCGGAGATTACAGCTACTCGGAGAGCTAGATTCGGCTTCTTCCTGGATGATAAGACCGCTCTATCCTGCGGAAGCATTTGGGATCAAAAACGGCTTTGATCTGGATAGTTCGGTAGTGGATTTTGACAACTCTAATTTTTACCACCGATTTGGTAAGGAGGGAAAAGGCAAATTTCTGACAATGCCTGGGACCTATAGAATCCAGTACAATTCAACTTATGCTTTTGGAGTAAATGATGGAGCATTTATTCCAAATCGAGGAATTCAACAGATTTTTAGTGCGGGAGCTTATGCTGAGTATGGGAAATTCACCCTTCAATTTCAGCCGGAAATACTATTAGCCCAAAACAAAGAATACTTCGGATTTCCGATCGAGCATCAAGCGTCTATCCTATTCTATTATGAATATATGAACCGCATCGATATGCCGGAGCGATTTGGACACCGTGCATTCAATCGGGTCTATGCGGGTCAATCCAGCCTGAGGTTCAATCTCAAAGAATATTCACTTGGTCTCTCTACCGAAAACCTCTGGTGGGGTCC
>CAYTXN010000063.1:8611-9681 GCA_964441195.1 uncultured Limnohabitans sp. | reverse complement strand
TATCAGCCAAAGTGGGTGCCCGGTTTATTTTTAGGCTATGGTTCGGTGAATCATTTGTATCGTAGCGATGTGTCTGGAATAGGCGATATTTTCCCTGTTTTTAATGGCAGAAAAGGACCCGCAAATGCAATCGATCCGATCAGAGACAAAAGACAGCAATTTAGCTCGGGCTTTTTCAGATGGCTGAGTCCTGCCGGTCGATTTGAATTTTATGGGGAGTATGGAACCAGAGGCAATAGCAGGAAGCTGGAGGAATTTATTACCACTCCAGAACAGGGAAGGGCTTTCACATTTGGATTTGCACATTTGATGGACTTGAAAAAGCCAGGGAGATTCCTCGAAATCAGTTCCGAAATGACGCTTTCAGGACAAACCATCCGAGAGGAAATTCGACAATTACGAACTTGGTATATCCACGATCATGTGCGACATGGTTATACCCATCACGGACAGGTGCTTGGAATAGGTAACGGGCCAGCTGCCAATCAACTTTTTGTAGGTTTTGCTTGGGTGGAGGGATTGAAGAAAATAGGACTTCAGTTTGAGCGGATAGAGTATAATAACGACTACTATTATTATCGATATGAAGCCTCTAAGGATATTAGAAATAAATATGTGGATTTGGTCTTTACTTTAGCTCCCGAGTGGAAGTTTGGAGACTTTTTATTATCAGGCAAATTCCAACATGTCAATACCTTGAATTACAAATGGTTCTTAGAAAATCAGCCCAATCAATATTTCGTCCCCGGATATGACCGTAAGAATTTTGTTGGTCAAATTGGATTGACGTATATGTTTCGATAATTCCGCAGTTAAATTTGGAACATGAAAGCAGAAAAAGACAAAGTAGTAGCAGTAGCTTATTCCCTTAAAGTAGACGATGGCGAAAATGGGCAAGAACTTTTTGAAACTGTGACGGAAGATCAGCCCTTTTACTTCTTGTATGGACATTCTAACATTTTTCCAAAACTTGAAGAGGCGGTCAAAGGTAAAGAAGCCGGGTCTAGTTTTTCGGTTTTTATTGACTTCGAAAACGGCTACGGAGATTATGATGATTCCAAAAAAGTAAT